>NZ_DATGCW010000373.1:0-24082 GCF_035311605.1 Saliniramus sp. | reverse complement strand
CCGGGCGCAGATAATGCCAGGCAAATGCACTCACCCGGTCAGGTGGAGTCTCCTCCCGGTCGAAGGGGGCAAAGGGGTCGATGCGGCGCTCGGCGCGCTCCAGCATGGTCTTTTTCCTGTTGCTTGCGCCGGCGCTGAGGCGCGACGATAACCATCGCGCTCTTGCGCCCGACGCCTGATCTTCACCGGAGACATCGCCGATGCGGCTCGTCCTGTTCCAACCCGATATTCCGCAGAATACCGGAACCATGATACGCCTCGCCGCCTGTCTGGGGGTCGCGGTTGATATCGTGGAGCCCGCCGGCTTCGACGTCTCCGACCGCCATTTCAGGCGCTCCGGTATGGATTATCTGGATCGCGTGGAGATCATTCGCCACCCCTCATGGCGCGCATTCCATGATTGGAGCCGCGCGAACGGCCTGCGGCTGGTGCTCGCCACGGTGCAAGGATCCGTACCCTATACCGATTTCAGCTATGGCGCGAATGACGCAATCGTCATGGGCCGCGAATCGGCTGGCGCACCCGAATACGTGCATGAAGCGTGCGACGCGCGCATCCGCATTCCACTGGCGCCGGGGATGCGTTCGCTCAACGTCGCCGTCTGCGCCGGGATGATGCTCGGCGAGGCGCTCAGGCGCACTGACGGGTTTCCCCGCGCCGATGCGCCAGGCTGATCGGATCCGCCCGTTCAGACCCCGCGCTGCCTCAGACCCCGCGCTTAGCCATAGCCGCGAGCACGCGCACCCAGGAGCAGGTGCCCTTGTAGAAGCTGACGAGATCGTATTTCTCGTTGGGCGAATGCACCCGATCATCGTCGAGGCCGAAACCGATCAGCAGCGAATCGAGTCCCAGCGTACGCTTGAAATCGCCGACGATCGGGATCGAACCGCCATTGCCGATCACCACCGGCTCTCGGCCCCATTCATCCGCGAGCGCTTCGCGCGCCGCATCGAGGGCGGGCATGTCATAGGGCAGCGCGATCGCCCGAGAACCCTTGTGCTCGATGATCTCGACCGAGCAATCGGCGGGGATCCGCGCCTCCACATGCGCCCGGAAAGCCGCCGCGACCGCCTCCGGATCCTGATCACCCACGAGGCGGAAGGAGACCTTGCAACTCGCCTGCGACGGGATCACGGTCTTTGTCCCCTCCCCCGTATAACCGGCGATGATGCCGTTGGCATCGCAAGTCGGGCGGGACTGGATCTGCTCGATCAGCATCCGGTCACGCTCCCCGGCGGGTTCGCTCAGGCCGATCGGCCCGAGATACTTCTTCGGCGTCAGCCCGAGCTTCTCCCATTGCGCACGCACATCCGCCGGCGGCTCGGCCACGCCGTCATAGAAACCGGCGAGCGTCACCGCGCCGTTCTCGTCGTGCAGATCGGCGATGATTTTCGACAGAACGTGAATCGGATTGCGCGCAGCGCCTCCGAACATCCCGGAATGCAGATCGCGATCGGCGGCGCGCACGACCACCTCGCAATAGACCAGCCCGCGCAGGGAGATGGTGATCGCGGGGGTCATCGAATTCCACATTGTGGTGTCGCAGACCAGCGCGAGATCAGCGGCGAGTTCGGCGCGATTGGCTTCGACGAATTCCGGCAGATGCTTCGAACCGTCCTCCTCGGCGCCCTCGACCAGCACGGTGACGTCGACGGGCAGCGTGCCGGTGGCTTCCTTCCAGGCGCGGCAGGCCTCGATGAAGGTCATCACCTGGCCCTTGTCGTCGGCAGCGCCACGCGCCACGATCACCTTGCGGTCGAAGGGGATCGTCGCGATGCGCGGCTCGAAGGGCGGTTCCTGCCACAATTCCAGCGGATCGACGGGCTGCACGTCGTAATGGCCATAGAACATCACATGCGGGCGTTTCTCCCCGCCGGTTTCGCCTCTGTAATGGCCGAGCACCACCGGGTGGCCGGGGGTTTCCCGCAGGGACACCTCAAAGCCGAGTTCCTCCAGCTCGCGCACCAGCCAGGATCCCGCCTCGCGGCAGGATTCGGCATAGGCGGGGTCGGTGGAGATCGAGGGAATGCGCAGCCAGTCGAACAGGCGCCCCAGCGCACCGTCATAGTGCTTTTCCGCCGCGCCGAGCGCGGCTGCGAGCTGCGGATTGTCCCTGAAAGCCTTGTCGTCAGCCATCTGCCTGTCCTCGATCAGTGCCGGGCGCGTCGGTGATATCGCCGTCTGCGCGCGCGTGCTGTTGTTCCCGATCACGGGTGATTGATCCCGGCCTCTGCGTCAAGTGAAGCAATGCGCTTTCAACGCGCGGAAATCCTTGCAACGCAGGCCCAAAACACGTATTGCACTGCGAAAGGTCCGAACATCCCGACGTCGCATGGCTGTATGCATTGCGTGAAGGTGGCTAAAACGCCCCGCCGCAGGTCGTCGGGCGAAGATCTTTCGGACCGATATCTTCTTCAGGCGGACGCTTCATGAAACTGCGCAATATCGCGATCATCGCCCATGTCGACCATGGCAAGACCACTCTCGTTGACCAGCTCCTCGCCCAGTCGGGCGCCTTTCGCGAGAACCAGCGCGTCGCCGAACGCGTGATGGATTCCAACGATCTGGAGAAGGAGCGTGGCATCACCATCCTCGCCAAGGCCACCTCGGTGGTCTGGAAGAACACGCGGATCAACATCGTCGACACACCCGGTCACGCCGATTTCGGCGGCGAGGTCGAGCGTATCCTCAACATGGTGGATGGCGCGATCGTGCTCGTCGATGCCGCCGAGGGGCCGATGCCGCAGACGAAATTCGTCGTCGCCAAGGCGCTGAAGATCGGCCTGCGCCCGATCGTCGCCGTGAACAAGATCGACCGTCCGGACGAGCGCCATATCGAGGTGATCAACGAGGTCTTCGATCTCTTTGCCGCGCTGGACGCCACCGACGAGCAGCTCGATTTCCCGATCCTCTACGGCTCTGGCCGCGACGGCTGGATGGCGGCGGCACCCGAAGGCCCGCGCGACCAGGGGCTCGCTCCCCTGTTCGACCAAGTGCTCGCGCATGTCCCCGAGGCCGAGGCCGAGGCGGGACCGTTCCGCATGCTCGGCACCATTCTCGAAGCCAACCCCTTCCTTGGGCGCATCATCACCGGGCGCATCACCGCCGGCACGGTGAAGCCCAACCAGTCGATCAAGGTGATCGGCCAGGACGGCAAGACCATCGAGCAGGGCCGGGTGAGCAAGATTCTCGCCTTCCGCGGCATCGAGCGCCAGCCGATCGAGCTCGGCGAGCCGGGCGACATCGTCTCCATCGCGGGTCTGACCAAGGGCACTGTGGCGGACACCTTCTGCGATCTCTCGGTCGAAGAGGCGATCCCCGCCCAGCCGATCGACCCGCCCACCGTCACGATGTCCTTTATCGTCAATGACAGCCCGCTCGCGGGTACCGAGGGCGACAAGGTGACGAGCCGCATGATCCGCGACCGCCTGATCAAGGAGGCGGAGGGCAATGTCACGCTCAAGATCGAGGAGTCTGCCGACAAGGACAGCTTCTTCGTCTCGGGGCGCGGCGAATTGCAGCTCGCCATCCTGATCGAGACCATGCGCCGCGAGGGTTTCGAACTCGCCGTCTCGCGCCCGCGCGTCGTCTTCAAGACGGACGAGGCGACCGGCGAGCGCCTCGAGCCGATCGAGGAAGTCGTGATCGATGTCGACGAGGAACATGCTGGCGTGGTCGTGCAGCGGATGTCGGAGCGCAAGGCCGACATGGTCGAGATGAAACCGTCGGGCGGCAACCGCCAGCGGCTGGTCTTCTACGCGCCGACGCGCGGGCTGATCGGCTATCAGAGCGAGTTGATGACGGATACGCGCGGCACCGCCATCATGAACCGCCTGTTCAAGGCCTATGAGCCCTACAAGGGCGAGATTGCCGGGCGGCGCAACGGCGTGCTGATGTCCAACGACAACGGCGAGGCCGTGGCCTATGCCCTGTGGAATCTGGAAGATCGCGGCCCGATGATGATCGAGCCGGGCTGGAAGGTCTATCAGGGGATGATCATCGGCGAGCATAACCGCGAGAACGATCTCGAAGTGAACGTGCTCAAGGGCAAGAAGCTCTCCAACGTGCGCTCGACCGGTAAGGACGAGGCCGTGCGCCTGACACCGCCGATCCGCATGACCCTGGAGCGATCACTCGCCTGGATCCAGGATGACGAGCTGGTCGAGGTCACGCCGAAATCGATCCGCCTGCGCAAGGTCCTGCTCGATCCCACCGTGCGCAAGCGGGCGGACAAGAGCCGCGAAGTCGCCTGATCCGGCGCGCGCGAATGCGTATGGAGCGGTACCGGCCTTCACGGTAGAGAATTGTGCGTGACGGCATGACCGTCTGGCACGATCGGGAGAGTGAACAGCCATGAGCACGTTCGGTACGCAAGACTGGCAGGCGCTGATCGCGGATGAACGCGTGCTCGTGACGCGCGACATCCTGCGCTACAACGACATGGACGATAACGGCCATCTCAACAATTCGGTCTTCACCGTCCTGTGCGAATCGGGCCGGGTGGATTATTTCCGCAAGCGCGTTACCCCGCACCTGCCGGGCAATACCTTCTTCGTGATCGCGCGCATCGCCATCGACTTCAAGGCCGAGGCCTTCTATCCGGGCGAGGCGCTGACCGCGACCTGGCTCGAACATCTGGGCCGCTCTTCCCTGCGCGTCCGCCAGAAGATCATGAGCGCGGACACGCTCGTCGCCGAGGCCGAAGGTGTCTGCGTTGTGATGGATCAGACCAAGCGCAAACCCTTCCCGATCCCCGACACGACGCGCGGGGCACTGGAGCCCCTTCTGCGCACGAGCTGAGCGCATCACGCAAAGCCGGTCAGCTGCTTCCGGCCCCGGTGGTGCGGTTGAAGGAAGGCGGATCCGAGGCCGGGAAGGTGTCTTCCAGCGCCTCGTCGACATCCTCCTCGGAGCGTTTGGGACGCCCCGCAATCGGGCCGGATTCCTCATCGCGCGGCCGTTCGTCATTATGGCGCTCCGCCTCGTCCTTCATATCCTCATGCTTCTTGCCAATCGGAATCGGGGCCGATTTCACCGGGTCGGGCTTCTCGGCATCATGCGAATGCGGGGCATTGGTTTCCGGGTCCGGTTTGTTCCAGGACATGATGATCTCCATTTCTGCCGCGCTGCGGCTTGTATGGGTCAACGCAGCAGATGCGAAAAAGATCACGCCGCACCGCCATGATCTGCGCGAAACCCGCAAGCTTTCCCACCCGGCAATCGGTTCTCGCGGCTTGACGGGCCGGGTCGGGCCGGCTCACCTGTCGCGGCGCACATCACGAGGAACGATCACGATGAATTTCGCCAGCGACAACATCATGGGGGCCAGCGAGCCCGTGCTGCGGGCCCTGGTCGAGGCCAATGCCGGACCGTTGCCGGCCTATGGCGACGATCCGCTGACGCAGGAGATCGAGGCATGGCTCGGTGCGATCTTCGAGCGCGAGGTCGCCGTCTTTCTCTGTGCGACCGGGACCGGCGCCAATGCGCTGGCACTCTCCGCGCTGGTACCGCCCTGGGGGCTGTGCATCTGCCATCGTGAGGCGCATGTGATCGACGATGAATGCGGTGCGCC
This sequence comes from Saliniramus sp., assembly GCF_035311605.1. Taxonomy (NCBI): domain Bacteria; kingdom Pseudomonadati; phylum Pseudomonadota; class Alphaproteobacteria; order Hyphomicrobiales; family Salinarimonadaceae; genus Saliniramus; species Saliniramus sp. The sequence continues at coordinate 18,510 of NZ_DATGCW010000373.1, read as the reverse complement.
GGAGTTCTTCATGCATGCGGCCAAGCTCGCCGGACTGCCGGGCACGGGGGCAAAGCTCGCGCCGGAGATCCTGGAGAACTGGCTGGCGGGTCTCTCATCCAGCGTCAAGCAGATGCCGCCGAAGGCATTGAGCCTGTCGCAGCTGACCGAATGCGGCACGGCCTACAGCCGCGACGAGATCGCCGCGCTCTCGGCGATCGCCCATCGCAACGGCATGAAGGTGCATATGGACGGGGCGCGTTTCGCCAATGCGCTGGAAAGTCTTGGCTGCACGCCGGCCCAGATGACCTGGCAGGCGGGGATCGACGTGCTCACCTTCGGCGCCACCAAGAACGGCTGCCTCGCTGCGGAAGCCATCATCTTCTTCGATCCGAAGGACGCGAAGGCGATGCCCTGGCTGCGCAAGCGCGGTGGGCATACGCTGTCCAAGGGCAGGCTTCTCGCGGCGCAGTTCAAGGGCTATCTCGATGATGATCACTGGCGCGACAATGCCCGCCACGCCAACGCCATGGCCGCCCGCCTCGCTGACGGGCTCACCGCGCAGGGCCTGCGTCTCGCCTGGCAGCGTGCGGGCAATGAGGTCTTCGTGATCATGAAGCATGCGCAGGCCGAGGCGCTGCGCGGACAGGGCTGCGCCTTCCATCCCTGGACGGCGACGAATCTCGCCGCCGAAGATGCGCTGGGCCCGGATGAAGGCATCTACCGGCTGGTCACGTCCTTTGCCACGCAGGAGGCCATGGTCGACGGCTTCCTCGGGCTGGTCGACAAAACCATCTGAGACGTTGCAAGGCGCGATTCGCCGCCATGACCAGCGAATCCGCATCGTTCGGAGGCCGATTCAGAGACTGCCGAGAAAGAAAGCGGCCACGCACAGGGCGGTGATCGAAGCAGCGAAACCCATCGCGGCACGCTTGAAGGACGGCGCCGGGCCGCTTCGCATACCGGCATTCGCCAGACTCATATCAAGATTGTTACGCTGCATGATAATTCCGCTCACACCCGCCCGTCGAAGCCGTCTGTCTCCAGACCGCATTCCTGCGGCACTGCGATAGCCAATAGCGCAGGATTGGTAAATCACCCGGTAACGGCTTTCTGATTCATGATGCATCAAGGCAACATTCCGGCGCATTCTTCAGTTCCGACATTCCCTCTTGATGCTCCGATCGTTTTAATATAAAGATATCTTTATATCTCAATCGCACCATATCAACTCCCCGGGACGATATGGATGGAACGGTGGATGATGCGACCAGAACAGAACCTCTCGATGAACGAAGCACTCGTCGCTCTGCGCGCGGCGGGAGAGGAGACGCGCCTGCGGATCCTCGCGCTGTTGTCTGCGGGGGAGCTGTCCGTATCGGATCTTACCGACATTCTCGGGCAGTCGCAGCCGCGCATCTCGCGCCACCTCAAGCTGCTGGTCGAATCGGGTCTCGTCGAGCGCCACCGCGAAGGGGCCTGGGCCTTTTTCCGGCTCGCGGACAGGGCGACCGCGACGCAATTGCTGCATCCGCTGCTCGATGCCCTCGACGGCGCCGACCGGCATATTGCCGCCGACAAGGCGCGACTTCAGGCCAAGCGCCGCCAGCGCGCAGAAGCGGCGCAGGCCTATTTCGCACGCATCGCGCCGAAATGGGACGAGCTGCGCTCGCTGCATGCGGCGGAATGTGATGTCGAGAAGGCCGTTGCCGAGGTGATCGGCGAGAAACCGGTTCTCAACCTGATCGATCTGGGCACCGGTACCGGGCGCATGCTCGGGCGCCTCGCGCCGCTCGCACGCCGTGCGGTCGGCCTCGACGCGAGCCATGCCATGCTCTCGGTGGCGCGCGCCAATCTGGAGAAGGCCGGCGTCGGGCGGGTCGAACTGCGCCAGGGCGACATCCATGCGCCCCCGGTCGAGGAAAACGCCTTCGATCTGGTGATCATCCATCAGGTCTTGCACTATCTCGACGATCCGGCCCGCGCCCTGCGCGAGGCGGCGCGTCTCGTGTCGCCGGGCGGGCGCATGCTGATCGTCGATTTCGCCCCGCACGGGCTCGAATTCCTGCGCGAGAAGCAGGCGCATCGCCGCCTCGGCTTCTCGCATGAGCAGATCGGCGACTGGCTTGATGAAGCTGGTCTCGACTGCGCCTTCACCCGCGACCTGCCCCCGCCCGAGGGGATCAGGGATGCGCTTACCGTTTCAATCTGGCTGGGCCAGGACCGCCGCGTGCGGACTGACTGGCCCGTACAATCAAAAAACAGAGAGGTCGCCTGATGCAAGCTCGCTCGCGCGCTACCGACGGCACGCCGTTTCGTTCGGTTTCTTTTGAGTTCTTCCCGCCCAAGACGCCGGAAATGGAGGCGACCCTGTGGTCGTCCATCGAGCGTCTGGCTCCGCTCGGCCCGACTTTCGTTTCCGTGACCTACGGCGCCGGCGGCTCCACCCGCGAGCGCACGCACAATACCGTGTCGCGCATCGTCAAGGAGACGGATCTCAAGCCTGCGGCGCATCTGACCTGCGTGGCCGCCACGCGTGATGATGTCGACGAGGTGGTCAAGGGTTATCATGATGCGGGCGTGCGCCACATCGTGGCCCTGCGCGGCGATCCGGTCGAGGGCCCGGGTACGGCTTACGCGCCGCATCCGGGCGGCTATGCCACCTCCTGGGACCTGATCGAGGGCATCAGCAAGGTCGGCGATTTCGAGATCTCGGTCTCGGCCTATCCCGAGAAGCACCCCGATGCCGCGAGCCTTGATGCCGATATCGATGCGCTCAAGCGCAAGGTCGATGCCGGCGCGACGCGGGCGATCACTCAGTTCTTCTTCGATAACGAGTTGTATCTGCGTTATCTCGACAAGGTCCGCGCCAGGGGGATCGACATCCCGATCGTGCCGGGTATCGTGCCGGTACAAAATTTCAAGCAGACGGCGAATTTCGCCAAACGCACCGGGGCGAGCGTGCCCGACTGGCTCGCCGCGCGCTTCGAGGGACTCGAAGACGATGTCGCGACCCGCAAGCTGGTCGCGGCAGCCGTTGCGGCGGAGCAGGTCATCGGGCTGATCGACGAGGGGGTGGAGGATTTCCACTTCTATACGATGAACCGGGCTGATCTCGTCTATGCCGTATGCCATCTGCTCGGCATGCGCCCCGATCAGCCCTTGCAGCACGCCGCGTAAGGCGCGCTACGCTCACACATTCACGAAATGCAGCGGTCGGGCATGACCGACCGTTCGCCGTACAACAAACCGGGAAAGATTTCATGTCGCAGATCAAGCACGCCGATGGTCGAGAGGTCCGCAAAGCCCTGCGCGCGGCGGCGTCCGAGCGCATTCTGGTGCTGGACGGCGCCATGGGCACCGCCATCCAGGACAAGAAGTTCTCCGAGGAGGATTTTCGCGTCGAGCGCTTCAAGGATCACGCGCATGACCAGAAGGGCAACAACGACCTTCTGATCCTGTCGCAACCCGAGGCGATCCGCGACATCCACCTGGATTACTTCCTCGCAGGCTCGGATATCGTCGAGACCAACACGTTTTCCGGCACGCGTATCGCGCAGGCCGATTACGGCATGGAGGAGATCGTCTACGAGCTCAATCTGGAAGGCGCGCGGGTCGCCCGCGCCGCTGCCGGGATCGCGCAGGACAAGGATGGGCGTCGCCGCTTTGTCGCCGGCGCCATCGGCCCGACCAACCGGACCCTGTCGATCTCGCCGGATGTGAACAACCCCGGCTTTCGCGCCGTCACTTTTGACGAAGTGCGCGACGCGTATGCCGAGCAGGTGCGGGGCCTCGTCGATGGCGGCTCCGATCTGATCCTGATCGAGACCATCTTCGACACGCTCAACGCCAAGGCCGCGATCGTGGCGATCCGCCAGGTCTTCCACGAGAAGGGCGTCGATCTGCCGATCATGATCTCGGGCACGATCACCGACCTTTCGGGCCGAACCCTGTCTGGACAGACGCCGGAGGCCTTCTGGAACTCGGTGCGTCATGCCGATCCGTTCACGATCGGGCTCAATTGCGCGCTCGGCGCCAAGGAGATGCGCGGGCATATCGCCGAGCTTTCGCGCATCGCCGACACCTTCGTCTGCGCCTATCCCAATGCGGGCCTGCCCAACGAATTCGGCCTCTATGACGAGCGCCCGGAAGCGACGGCGGGCATGCTCGCGGAATTCGCCGATGCCGGTCTCGTCAACATCGTTGGCGGCTGCTGCGGCACCACGCCCGATCATATCCGCGCCATCGCGGAGGCGGTCGCCGGCAAGAAGCCGCGCGAGATCGTCAAGCCGAAGACCTGGCTGCGCCTGTCGGGCCTCGAGCCCTTCACGCTCACGCCGGACATCCCCTTCGTCAATGTGGGCGAGCGCACCAACGTCACCGGCTCGGCGAAATTCCGCAAGCTGATCACCAATGGTGACTACGACACCGCTCTCGACGTCGCCCGCGACCAGGTCGCCAACGGTGCTCAGGTGATCGACGTCAACATGGATGAGGGGCTGCTCGATTCCGAGAAGGCCATGGTGGACTTCCTCAACCTCGCCGCCGCCGAGCCCGATATCTCGCGCGTGCCGGTCATGGTCGATTCCTCCAAGTTCCACGTCATCGAAGCTGGCCTGAAATGTGTGCAGGGCAAGGCGATCGTGAATTCGATCTCGATGAAGGAAGGTGAGGAGGAATTCCTCAAACATGCCCGCATCTGCCGCGATTACGGCGCGGCGGTCGTGGTCATGGCCTTTGACGAGGAAGGCCAGGCGGACACGGCGGCGCGCAAGATCGAGATCTGCACCCGCGCCTACAAGCTCCTCACCGAAGAGATCGACTTCCCGCCGGAAGACATCATCTTCGACCCCAACGTCTTCGCCGTGGCGACGGGGATCGAGGAACACGACAATTACGGCAACGACTTCATCGAGGCGACGCGCACCATCCGCGAGACCCTGCCGCATGCGCATATCTCGGGCGGCGTGTCGAACCTCTCCTTCTCGTTCCGCGGCAACGAGCCCGTGCGCGAGGCGATGCACACCGTCTTCCTCTATCACGCCATCAAGGCGGGGATGGATATGGGCATCGTCAATGCCGGCCAGCTCGGGGTCTACGAGAACCTCGATCCGGAACTGCGCGAACTCTGCGAGGATGTCGTCCTCAATCGCCGCAAGGACGGGACCGAGCGCCTGCTCGACGCGGCTGCGCGCTTCAAGGGTGACGGCTCCGGCGCGGTCAAGGTACAGGATCTCGAATGGCGCAAGCTGCCCGTCGAGAAGCGCCTCGAACACGCGCTGGTCAACGGCATCACGGAATATGTCGTCGAGGACACCGAAGAGGCCCGCCTGAATGTCGAGCGCCCGCTCCACGTGATCGAGGGGCCGCTGATGGCCGGCATGAACGTGGTCGGCGATCTGTTTGGCGCCGGCAAGATGTTCCTGCCGCAGGTGGTGAAATCCGCCCGCGTGATGAAGCAGGCCGTGGCCCATCTCATGCCTTATATGGAGAAGGAAAAGGAAGAAGCCGGGCTCGATCAGCAATCAGCCGCAGGCAAGGTCCTGATGGCCACCGTCAAGGGGGACGTGCATGATATCGGCAAGAACATCGTCGGCGTCGTGCTCGCCTGCAACAATTACGAGGTCATCGATCTCGGCGTGATGGTGCCCACCGCCAAGATCCTCGACGAGGCCAAAAAGCACAATGTCGACGTGATCGGCCTGTCGGGCCTGATCACGCCCTCCCTTGACGAGATGGTGAATGTCGCCTCCGAGATGGAGCGCGAGGGCTTCGACATCCCGTTGTTGATCGGCGGCGCCACCACCAGTCGCGTGCATACGGCGGTGAAGATTCACCCCTCCTATAATCGCGGTCAGGCGATCTACGTCACCGATGCCAGCCGTGCGGTGGGGGTGGTCTCCAACCTGCTCTCGGAAGACCAGTGCAAACCCTATATCGAGGGTATCCAGACTGAATACGCAAAGGTCGCCGATGCGCATGCGCGCGCCGAGATGGACAAGCAGCGCCTGCCGCTGGCCAAGGCTCGCGCCAACCCGGTCAAGATCGACTGGAGCGGCTATGAGACTGTAAAGCCGAGCTTCTTCGGCCCGCGCGTTTTCCGCAGCTACGATGTCGCCGATCTCGTGCCCTATATTGACTGGACGCCCTTCTTCCAGACCTGGGAGCTGAAGGGGCGCTATCCCGATATCCTTCAGGACGAGAAGCAGGGTGAGGTGGCGCGCCAGCTCTTCGACGATGCGCAGGAGATGCTCAGGAAGATTGTCGAGGAACGCTGGTTCAATCCCAAGGCGGTGATCGGCTTCTGGCCGGCGAACAGCATTGGTGACGATATCCGTCTCTACAAGGGCGAGAGCCGTGAGGAGACGCTGGCCACCTTCCATGGTCTGCGCCAGCAGCTCACCAAGCGCGGTGATCGTCCCAATGTCTGCATGTCGGACTTCGTCGCGCCGGAAGATAGCGGCGTGAAGGATTATGTCGGCGCCTTCGTGGTCACGGCGGGGCTCGAGGAAGTGCGCATCGCCGAACGCTTTGAGCGCGCCAACGACGATTACGGTTCGATCCTCGTCAAGGCGCTGGCCGATCGTATCGCCGAGGCCTTCGCCGAGCGCATGCACCAGCGCGTCCGCAAGGAGTTCTGGGGCTATGCGCCGGACGAATCGCTCTCCAACGAGGAACTGATCACCGAGGGCTATGCCGGCATCCGCCCGGCCCCGGGCTATCCCGCCCAGCCCGATCACACCGAGAAAGACACGCTGTTCGAACTGCTCGACGCGCGAAAGAGCATCGGCGTGGAGCTCACCGAGAGCAAGGCCATGTGGCCCGGCTCCTCCGTCTCCGGCCTCTATATCGGCCATCCGGAATCGTATTATTTCGGTGTTGCCAAGGTCGAGCGCGACCAGGTCGAGGATTACGCCATGCGCAAGGGCATGGATATCGAGGAGATGGAGCGCTGGCTGGCGCCGGTGCTCAACTACGACCCGGCCAATTACGTGAAGGCGGCAGCGGAGTAAGCTGCGGCACCTTGCTCAATAAGAAAGCGGCGGAGTGATCCGCCGCTTTTTTCGTAGGCGCGATTTCGGCGACAAGGCGGCGACAAGGCGGCGCCAAGGGGGAGCCAATGGGGAGCCAGGGTGGCGTCAAGGGGGGCTATATCGATGCCAAGGCGGCGCCCCGTCGGGGATCACCGCTTGCCTCCCCTCACGCCGCCGCCGCGTGCTCTTCGGTGATGAAGGCGATGCGGATCATGTTGGTGGCGCCGGGAGTGCCGAAGGGGACGCCAGCGATGACGATGATGCGCTCGCCGACCTTGGCGAGGCCCGAGCGCACGGCGAATTTGCAGGCGCGGAAGGTCATGTCGTCGACATCGCTGGCATCGCGAGTGACCACCGCATGGATCCCCCAGGCCAGGTTGATCCGGCGGGCCGCCTCGCGCTTCGGTGTGAGGGCCAGAATCGTCGAATCCGGGCGCTCGCGGGCGAGCCGGAGCGCTGTCGCGCCGGAAAACGTCCAGGCCGCGATGGTGGAGATGCCGAGCGTCGCCGCAATGCCGTTGGCTGCGGCGGCGATCGCGTCGGACCCCGTCGCCTCCGGCTCGGCCTGTTGCGCCTTGATGATGGTCCAGTAGAGATTATCGCGCTCGACTTCCTCCGCAATGCGGTTCATCTGCGCGACGGACTCCTGCGGATATTGCCCCGCCGCGCTTTCCGCCGAAAGCATTACCGCATCCGCGCCCTCATACACGGCGGTGGCAACATCGGAGACCTCGGCGCGGGTGGGCACCGGCGCGGTGATCATCGATTCCAGCATCTGCGTCGCCACGATCACCGGCTTGCCGGCGCGCCGCGCATTGCGGGTGATGCGCTTTTGCAGGCCGGGCACCTTCTCGAGCGGCATCTCCACGCCGAGATCGCCGCGCGCCACCATGATGGCGTCGGAGACATCCATGATCTCGTCGAGCCGCGCCAGCGCCTGCGGCTTTTCCAGCTTGGCCAGAACCTGCGCACGCCCGCGCGCCACTTTCTTGACCTCGGCGATATCCTCCGGGCGCTGCACGAAGGAGAGCGCGATCCAGTCCACCCCGATCTCGATCGCGGCTTCGAGATCGGCGCGGTCCTTGTCGGTCATCGCCGCAAGCGGCAGCGTCGTATCGGGAAGCGAGACGCCCTTGCGGTCGGAAACCTTCCCGCCCACACGCACCACCGCTCTCGCCCGATGGCCGGGCGCGACCTCCTCAACCTCAAGCCGCAACTTGCCGTCATCGATCAGTATCGTATGGCCGGGCTCCAGCGCCGAGAGGATCTCGGGATGGGGCAGGTATACGCGTGACGTGTCGCCCGGGCTGTCATTGTCGTCGAGGGTGAAATGCGCCCCCTGTGCAAGCTCCGCCGCGCCGCCAGTAAAGCGCCCCAGACGCAGCTTCGGGCCCTGCAGATCCACAAGCACCGTGATCGAACGATGCACACGCGCTTCCACCTCGCGGATCATCGCCACCTGCGCCGCCAGTTGCCCGCGATCAAGATGGCTCATGTTGATGCGAAACACGTCCGCACCCAGGCGATGCAGGTTCTCCACCATCTCCGGCGTGTTCGAAGCCGGGCCAAGGGTCGCCACGATCTTGGTGCGTCTCAAACGTTTCATGGCGACGGCGCTCCCTGCCTGTCAGGATCGGTGAGTTGGATCGTCCAGCTGCGCTGCTGGCCGGTATCAACCTCGAAGAAGCCGTTGCGATCATAGCCGCGCACAAGACAATCCTTGATGCCACGAATGGTGAATTCCCGCTCGCGGGTACACATATACGAGCGCCCGCCCCATTCCCCGCCGCGATCGTAATCGACGGCATAGACGTAATAGTAGCGCGCCGTGAGGGCACCGGCGAAGATCGTCTCGCATTCGCGCGCCTCGAAATTCCACCAGCCTTCCGTGACCCAGCCTTGCGGATCACGGTAGCCGATGGCAATGCCGACGCGGCTGCCGGTCATGTTGCACAGGCGCAGATCGGCGTGAGCCGGCACGGCCAGGAAAGGCAGGCTGCCTGCGATCAAGGCCATCACGGCGATGAGACGCAGGATTGGTCGGCTCGCGCGGCATGGACCCGAGCGCATGCGCCGGTGCAGGGACGGATCAATCGATGAGGATGATGCGGCAGTCGTTGACATTGGTTCGTGTCGGCCCCGGTATCAACAGGTCGTCGAGAATCGTGAAGAAACCCGTCGAATCGTTGTCCAACAAATACGTTTGCGCGTCGACCCCTTTTGCATGGGCACGTGACAATGTGGTGTCATCAATCATCGCGCCGGCAGGATCATCCGCCGCGCCGGTCCCGCCATCCGTGCCGTCGGTATCGCCGGAAAGCGCCGCCACGCGCGGCAGCCCGTCTAGGGCGATGGCGAGCGCCAGCGCATATTCCTGATTCGGACCGCCGCGCCCCTCCCCCCTGATCGTCACCGTGAGCTCGCCCCCGGAAATCAGCGCCACGCGCCGCCCCGCCCGGCGGATATCGCGCACTTCCCCCGCATGGGCTGCCGCGACGGCGCTCGCCTCGCCTTCGAGATCGGCGCCGAGCAGGACCGGCTCATAGCCGAAGCGCCGCGCTTGCGCGCAGGCGGCATCCATCGCCTCCTGCGGGCGGGCAACGATGCTGAAAGCGGTATTATCGAAGACCGGATCGCCGGGTTTTGGCGTCTCGGGCGCATCATCGCGCATCAAAGCCTCGGCCGCGTCGGAAAGCGCCACGCCATAGCGGGCGATGATGGCGCGGGCCTGCGCATGGGTCGTGGGATCGGGCACGCTCGGGCCGGAGGCGATCACGGCGGGATCGTCGCGGGGCACGTCGGAGATCGCCAGCGTCACCATCCGCGCCGGCGCCGCTGCCCGCGCGAGCCGCCCACCCTTGATCTGCGACAGACGCTTGCGCACAGTGTTGATCGCATCAATCGGCGCGCCGGAGCGCAAAAGCGCGCGGGTGATCGCCTGTTTTTCCACGAGATCGATGCCGCCAGCCGGCGCGATCCAGTTGGCCGAGCCACCGCCGGAGAGTAACACAAGCACGAGATCCTGTGGCCCTGCCGATCCAGCCAGCGCGAGGGCCTCCCGCGTCGCCGCAATTCCCGCTTCATCAGGAACAGGATGCCCGGCCTCGACGACCCTGATCGGCCCGGCCTGCCCGCCATAACCGTGGCGGGCGACGGCAAGCCCGGTCATGCGGGCATCGTCCACGCCCGCATCACGATAATGCGCAAGCGCGACCTCGCTCATGCTGGCGGCTGCCTTGCCGGCGGCGAGCACGATGATGCGCCCCCGCGACGGTGCGATCGGCAGATGTGCCGGCAGGCAGCTCTGCGGATGCGCGGCTGCGACGGCGGCATCGAAAATGCAGCGCAGCTTCTCACGGGAGGATGTCGGCATCATGCGGCCTCCGGGTTGTTCTCGCGCGCGATTCAGGACGTATCGCTGCGCGCGGTGTTTCGCTGCTCAAGCTGCTTCTCTTCCCAAGGCACTTCTCTTGTCTCAAGGCACTTCTCTTGTCTCAAGGCACTTCTCTTGCCGGCAATGGCGGGCGGTTGCGGCGCGGACGGGCGACGAAGATCCCGGCGAGGATCAGCGCGCCGCCCATGGCCTGAATCAAGGTCAGCGCTTCCGAGAGGATGAGCCAGCCGAACAGAGCCGCCGCGACTGCCTCAATGAAGATCACCAGCGAGGAAAATACCGCAGGCAGACGCCCCAAAGCCACTGAGAGCAGCCCCTGCCCGCCCGCATGGCTGATGAAGGCGAGCGCGACGAGCGCCGCGATCGCTTCCGGCGTCGTCGGCAGGATCTGGCGCTCGGCGATGATGGCGACGACGAACAGTCCCGCCGCCGTCACCAGGCTGAGCTCGAATGTCACCCGCCCGGCACTGCCACCGGAGCGCCGCGCCTTCTCGACGCCCAAAAAATACAGCGCGAAGAAGAAGGCCGTGATCACACCGTAAACGTCTCCCGCGAGGCGCTCGGGTGCGATCTGCATGCTCTGGCCGATCAGCGCCGCGCCGCCGAGCATGCACAGGGCGAGCCCCACGAGCGTCGAGCGCGCTATGGTGACGCGTAGGACCGCCCAGGAAATCAGGATGACGAAGAGCGGCGCGGTGGTCGCGAAGAAGGTCGCATTCGCCACCGTGGTATTGAGAATGGCCAGATGCCAGAAGATCAGATCCCCAACGAAGGCGAGCCCGGCAAAGACCGTCGCTTTTGTCCAGGATGCCCGCCCGGCAAGGCCGGGATGGCGCGCCTCGTCGATGCGCATCCAGGCATAGAGCACCGGCAAAGCCAGAAACACTCGCCAGAAGGCGCTGGCGAAAGGGCCGATATCGGCAGCGGCGAAGCGCACGAAGACCGGCGAGACACCCATCGCCACGGCTCCGGCGACAAGCGCGGCGAAGGCGCCGATCTGGCCCGGTTCGATGCTGGCTGTCTGCGTCGGCGTGGGTATGCTCATGCAGCGGGTTTCCGCGAAGGATCAGGTAAAACTGCCGCAGACCTTACCGGCTTTGTCGAAGCAGGCGAAGCCGTTTTCGCGCACGCCCGGCGATGCGCGGGCACGCGGATGGGGCAAACCGCGCAATCGATCTGGCGCGCGGCTGCGTATCCAGCCGGGACCGGAAATGCTAGGGGCGGAGCACGATCGAAAGCAAAGCGCCGCCGGCGCCATCTGCGGGATGTGAGCCATGAACGATGACGGAATCCTCGGAGCCGGTACGCAGGACAAGCCGCTGAAGGGCATCCGCGTGCTGGAGCTCGCGCGCATCCTGGCCGGCCCCTGGATCGGGCAGACGCTGGCCGATCTCGGTGCGGATGTGGTCAAGGTCGAACGTCCGGAAAAAGGTGACGATACCCGCGCCTGGGGCCCGCCCTTCTTGCAAGGCGCCGACGGCACGGATCTCTCTGCGGCGTACTTTCATGCCTGCAATCGCGGAAAACGCTCCATCGCCGTCGCCTTCGACACGAAAGAAGGCCAGGAGATCATCCGCCGTCTCGCGGCCAATGCCGATATCCTGGTCGAGAATTTCAAGGTCGGGGGCTTGAAGAAATACGGGCTCGATTACGAGAGCCTGAAGGCAGTCAATCCGCGTCTGATCTATTGCTCCGTCACCGGTTTCGGCCAGAGTGGCCCGTATGCGTCGCGCGCCGGCTACGATTTCCTGATTCAGGGAATGGGCGGCATCATGGATCTGACCGGCGATCCGGAAGGCGAGCCCCAGAAGATCGGCGTCGCCTTCGCCGACATCTTCACGGGTCTCTACGGCGTCGTCGCCATCCAGGCGGCCCTGCGCAAGCGCGACCAGACGGGCGAAGGCGCCCATATCGACATGGCGCTGCTCGACAGCCTCACCGGCGTGCTCGCCAACCAGGCGATGAACTTCCTCGTCTCGGGTCGCTCGCCCACGCGGATGGGCAATGCGCATCCCAATATCGTGCCTTATCAGGTCTTCCCGGTGAGCGACGGGCACGTGATCATCGCCACCGGCAATGACGGCCAGTTCCAGCGCCTGATGGAAGTGATCGGTTTGGCAGAGGCCGCAGCTGATCCGCGCTTTGCCGACAACACCTCCCGCGTGAACCATCGCGAGGATATCGCCGCCATCATCACGGCTGCGACCAGCCGCTTCACCCGCGCCGATCTGCTGGCCGCGCTGGAGCGCGTCGGCGTGCCGGCGGGGCCGATCAACACGGTCGAGGATGTTTTCGTCGATCCCCACATCATCGCGCGCGGCATGCAGGTCGCGCTTCCGGCACCCGCCGCGCAGGGCGGTATGATCCCCGGCGTCGCCTCGCCGATGGTGATCGACGGCACCCGCATGACGGCACAGACGCCCTCCCCGCGCCTCGGCGAGCACACCCGGGACGTGCTCGCCGATCCGGAATGGGGCGGCGGCAGCGATGCCGAGGCCTGACCGGAGCAGGCCTCAGGCATGGGCGGCGCGCAAGGCCCGGTCGAGATCGGTGAAGAGATCGGATTCATCCTCGATTCCGGTGGAAAGCCGCAGAAGATCATCCGGGCAGGGCGTGCCCTCTCCCTCGATCGAGGCGCGGTGTTCGATGAGGCTCTCGACCCCGCCGAGCGAGGTGGCGCGCTTCCACAATCTCATCTGCGCCGCCGTCGCGATCGCAGCTGCGGCCCCGCCGCGCACGCGGATCGAGAGCATGAAACCGAAGCCGTGCTCCATCTGGCGCGCGGCGGTGGCGTGACCGGGGTGATCGGGCAGGCCAGGATAGAGCACCTGCGCCACATCCGGATGGGCCTGCAGGCGCTCGGCCAGCGCGAGCGCGCTCGCCGCCTGCCGCTCGGCCCGCAGATGCAGGGTGCGCATGCCACGAATCAGCAGATAGGCCTCAAACGGCCCGAGAATCGCGCCCTCGCCCTTGCGAATCCCGGCAACGCGATCGGTAAACACATCCTGGCCAGCGAAGGCGAGCGCCCCGGCCACCACGTCGGAATGGCCGTTGAGGATCTTCGTCGCCGCATGCATCACGATATCGGCGCCCAGCGTCAGCGGGCGCGTATGCACCGGCGAGGCGCAGGTGGAATCGACGGCGAGCCGGGCGCCGGCCTGATGCGCGATGCCTGCCGCCTGCGCGATATCGGTGACGCTCCATAGCGGATTGGCAGGGCTCTCCACCCAGACGAGCTTCGTCTCACCGGGGATGACCGCCGCGCGCAGGGCATCCGGGTCTTCGGTCGCGACGAAATCGATGCGCAGCCCCCAGCGGGTGGCCTCGCCGGCGAGCCAGTGGCGCAGGGCCCAGTACATCACCTTCGGCGCCACCACGTGATCGCCCGGATCGAGGGCGCGGAAGACGGCGGTGGCCGCCGCCATGCCGGAGCCGAACAGCATTGCTCCGCCATGCGCCTCCTCGAGCATGGCGAGGACGTCTTCGGCTTCGCGGATCGTGGCATTGTCGGGGCGGCCATAGACATAGCCGGAGGAATAGGCATTGTCGGGATCGCGAATATACGTGGTCGCCACATGGATCGGAGGGACGACGGCGCGCGTTGTCTCATCGATCCGGCCCAGGGCCTGGACGGTGCGGCTGCGGCGCGAAAAGCTGTCGTCGGTCATGATGGGTCCCGTTCCGGTCTCTTGTCGGTGCGCATGTGCTCGGCGATTACAACAGATTGCGCGGGGAAGCGATGCGCTTTTATGCGCCGTCGGTTTGTAAGCCGTCATGCGGCGAGCCAAAAGATCGCATCCGGCCAATCATGAGTATGCAATGAGAGGAGCGGAACCGTGCAGGTATCCAGTGAAAGCGAAACCAGCCAGGGTGCGGATTTTGTCGGGAAAAAGCCGCCCTCGCGATGGGTCCGTCTTGCCGCCGCCATCCTGCCCGTCCTCGCCGCATGGGCGGTCGCCGGGATTGCGACGGCGCCGGGCATGGCCTGGTATCAGGAACTGGAGCGCCCCTTCTTCACCCCCCCGGACTGGCTCTTCGGGCCGGTCTGGACGGTTCTTTACCTGGCGATGATGGTCGCCGCATGGCGCGTGCTCGGCCTGCAGCCCTCCCGGCCCAGGCATCGCGCAATGACGCTGTTCTATCTGCAGCTTTGCTTCAACGCGCTGTGGAGCATCGCTTTCTTCACGCTGCAGAGTCCGCCTTTCGGGCTCATCGTGATCGCTGTGCTACTGGCGCTGATCCTCGCCATGATCGTCGCCTTTCGGCCCCTCGACCGGATCGCCGCATGGCTGATGGTGCCCTACGCGCTCTGGGTGGCCTATGCCAGCGCGCTCAATCTCGGGATCGTCGTTCTGGCTCTGCCGTGATCGGACGCTTGAAGCGGCGCCTCAGCCATGGACCGGTCCGGACGCCGTCTTCGCCGCCCTGGCACGGTCGAAACCGACCTTGGCATCGCGCCCGAATCGGGTGAGCCGGTCACCGTAATCATGCACGCAATTGACCGTGCCGCGCACTTCCACGTCACCGCCGTGATTGACCAGCGTCCCGGCCACCGCCCCGTGGACGATGGCCGCACCGCCCTCCTCGACAACGAGATCTCCCATGATCACCCCTTCGAGATCGAGACGCGAGCCGGAGGGCACCGTGACGGTGCCCTTGACGCGCCCGCGCATGACGAGATCACATTCGAGGGTGAGAGGGCCTTCGAGCTGCCCGGAGATTTCGGCCATGGCGCTTCTCCCCGTTTCTGCCGTGCTCCACCTTGCCCGCAGGCCGGAGCATAAGACGCCCGCCGAAAGCGGCGCCCGTTTCAAGGATAGCGCGAAACGGTGATCTGCGACGGGCTACAAAAACCCAGACGGACTGGGGCAAATTACCAAATCCATCGAAAGTCGAAGCCCGTCATGGCCCTCGCGGCGCCATCGCAGGGCCCGTCGCGCCGGTTTCGGGGTCGGCTGATCCCGAAACGCCCGCAATCAGGCCATTTGGCGGGTCATTTGTCGAAACACGACGATTGCCGCGCATGGTTGCGCGCAGGCACGAAAACCCACCTGCCAATGACGCACGGAACACTCTCGGGCCGCGCCTTCAGAAACCGATGACGCAGCCATCCTTGCGCGGATCGGAACCACCGATATAGCCGCCTTCGATGCGCTGGATCAGCTGCGCGCCGCCGAAGCCGAAGCTCGATTCCGGCTCCTCGCTGGTGACGGCATGGCCGAGCGCGGCGAGCCCGGCCAGCACATCCGCCCCCGCCGAGGATTCGACGGCGACGCCGAGTCCGTTGGTGACGCGCCAGCGCGGCGCATCGGCGGCGGCCTGCGGATCCTGGCCCCAGAGCTGCGTGCGCAGCGTCATCTGGATATGGCCCTGCGCCTGCATCGGCCCGCCCATCACGCCGAAGCTCATCTCGGGCGTACCGTTCTTCATCAGGAAGCCGGGAATAATGGT
This sequence comes from Saliniramus sp., assembly GCF_035311605.1. NCBI lineage: Bacteria > Pseudomonadati > Pseudomonadota > Alphaproteobacteria > Hyphomicrobiales > Salinarimonadaceae > Saliniramus > Saliniramus sp. Next base: position 2,652 of record NZ_DATGCW010000373.1, on the reverse strand, counting down.
GTGGAAGGGGCGCTTGCGCGGGCCGACCCGGTTGGGGTGGCCTTCCGTCGTGACGAAGCCGTAGCCGCGATTCTGCAAGGAGATCCCCGTGCCGGGCACCACCACACCGGAGCCGAAGCCGGCATAGTTCGACTGGATGAACGAGACCATCATGCCGCTCTCATCCGCCGCCGTCAGATAGACGGTGCCGCCATGGCGGGGCGCGCCGGCACCGAAATCCGTGGCGCGGGCCGGGTCGATCAGCTTCGCACGCGCCTTCAGATAGGCCGGAGCGAGCAGATCCTCGACGCGCACATCCTGCATGGCCGAGAGATCGGCGACGTAAGCCTCCGCATCGCGCATGGCGAGCTTCATCGCCTCGATCTGCAAATGCAGCGCCGCGACACTGTCGGGGGCGTGGCCGGCGAGATCGCAATGTTCGAGCATGCCGAGCGCCATGCAAGCGGCGATGCCCTGGCCGTTGGGCGGGATCTCGTGCAGCGCCACGTCACCATAGGAGGCATGCACCGTGCCGCACCAGTCGTTCTCGTGCGCGGCCATGTCCTCAAGGGTGAGCGCCGCGCCGTGCTCGCGGGCGAAAGCCGCGATCTTTTCCGCCAGCTTCCCGCGATAGAAGGCCTCGCCGCGCGTCTGCGCGATCTGCTCGAGACTCGCGGCCAGGGCCGGGAAGCGGAACAATTCGCCAGCCATGGGCGCCCGCCCGCCCGGCATGAAGCCTTCCGCGAAACCGGGCTGCTTACCCAGGAGTTCCGCCCCGCGCGCCCAGAGCGCGGCGATCACCGGGGAGACGTGGAAGCCGTCGCGCGCGTAGCGGATGGCCGGCTCGAACAGGGTCTCGAAGGGCAGCTTGCCGAAACGCTGCGAGAGATCCACCCAGGCGCTGACGGCGCCGGGCACGGTGACGCTCTCCCAGCCGCGCTCGGGCATGCCATCGGGGAAGCGCTCGGGATTCCAGGCGTCGGGGGAGCGGCCGGACGCGTTGAGCCCGTGCAATTCCTTGCCGTCCCAGACAATGGCGAAAGCATCGCTGCCCAGCCCGTTGCCGGTGGGCTCGACAAGAGTCAGCGTAATTGCAGTCGCCAGCGCAGCATCGACAGCGTTTCCGCCGCGCCCGAGCATGCTGATCCCGGCTTGCGCCGCGAGAGGCTGCGAGGTCGCGACCATGTTGCGCGCCAGAACCGGCGAGCGGCGGGAGGCGTAAGGCGAAGCGGCGGAAAGCGTCACGGGATCATCCTCGGATTGCGGGCGTTGCAGCTGATTACCCGCTCGGGCAGGCGCGCGAAACCGGCGCGAATGCGAGAAGGGTTTTTGACTGGCCTCAACGCAACGCCTCCCCCAGCCGTCGCCACTCCGCCTCATCGCCCGGCAAACCGAGCCTCAGCCAGTCGTCAGCGTATGGGAAGACGCGGCTCCAGATGTGATGACCGGCAAGCGCGTCCTGCGCTGATGCCGCCCCGCCGGGGATCGTATAGGTGCGAAACAGGGCAGTGCCGCCGACGAGGTCCCAGCCGCTTGCGATGGCGAGCGCGTCGAGACGGGCGCAATCCTCAGCGAGCCGGGCGATGCTGCGCGCGCGCCAGGGCGCATCCCGCAGGGCAATTCGCCCCGCCGCGATGGCCGGGCCGGAAACAGCCCAGGGCCCGGCCATGCTCTCGAGGCGGGCGATCAGCGGTGCGGCGCCCAGCACGAAGCCGAGCCGCAGGCCGGCAAGTCCGTAGAACTTGCCGAAGGAGCGCAGGACGAGGATGTTGTCCGGCGCGCCCTCGCCGAGATGCGGCGCCAGCGACAGCTCCGGCATCGCATCGGCGAAGCTTTCATCGATCACGAGCAGGCCGACATTCTTCGCCAGTGCGATGAGCTCCGCCGGCGGATATTCGCGTCCATCCGGATTGTTGGGATTGACCGCGACCGCGACATCCGCCCCGGCGAGATCGCAGGGCGCCGCGACCGCGCGCACAGCGATGCCCGCCCCGGTGAGCGCGCCGGCATGTTCGTTATAGGTCGGCGCCACGACCCGCGCATCGATGGCGCCGGGCCCGGCCACGCGTTCCCTCACCAGAGCGGGAACGAGCTGGATCGCGGCCTGGGCGCCGGCGAGAGGCAGGATCGCGGCGCGGGTCGCGTAAGCCTTGCGCGCGGCTGCGATCAGATCATCACGCGCATCGCGCTGCGGCAGGGCGCACAGATCAGCGGGGGCCAGCGCCGGCATTGGATAGGGTACGCGGTTGATGCCGGTGGAGAGGTCGATCCAGGCGCCCGCCGCGCCGCCATAGGCCGCCCGCGCGCGATCGAGATCGCCGCCGTGATCGCGGATATGCTGGTGATCAGCCGTCATGGCGCCCTTTCTGCGCAATCCTTCACGCGAGAGCAAGCAGCAGCGCCGTGGCGACGAGGAGCGCCCCCAGTGCGATCATCACCCGGCGATAGAGCGCGAGCCCGGCCTGGAGATCCGCCGCCTGCGGATCGGGACCCTCAAAGTTGAGCCAGGGCTCGTCGCGGATGCCGCCGCCATAACTGCGCGGCCCCGAAAGCCGCACGTCCAGCGCCCCCGCCATCGCCGCTTCCGGCCATCCCGCATTGGGCGAGCGGTGATGGCGCGCATCGCGGCGCATCACCGCGAAGGTGCTCAGCGGGCGCTTTGAGACGAGCGCG
>NZ_DATGCW010000372.1:0-7778 GCF_035311605.1 Saliniramus sp. | reverse complement strand
CCAGGTGGTCATGCCACAGGGGGCAATTGGTTGCTCCCGGCGAACCGGCTCGGTTCTGGAAGCTACGCCAGACACGGGCCGTCACCCGCGGGTCGTGCTTCGCTCCGCTACGCTACACTGCGCACGACCCGCAGCGCACATCCCAGAAACCGTAAGGGGAAAGGTACAGGGGGGCGGCGAACCCTCGACGATCACCGATCCTCACATGGTCGGCAGCTTGTAGTCCGCATAACGCTCACGCAGGGTCAGCTTCTGGATCTTGCCGGTGGCCGTATGGGGGATCTCCTCAAGGAAGATGATATCGTCGGGGAGTTGCCACTTGGCGATACGCTGCGCCATGTGCGCGAGGATGCTCTCCTTGTCCGGCTCGCGCCCGGGCCTGGGCACCACGATCAGCAACGGGCGCTCGTCCCATTTCGGATGGCGCACGCCGATCACGGCCGCCTCCGCCACATCCGGGTGACCGACGGCGATGTTCTCCAGATCGATCGATGAAATCCACTCGCCACCGGATTTGATCACGTCCTTGGAGCGGTCGACGATCTGCATGTTGCCGTGCTGGTCGATCGTCGCGACGTCGCCGGTATCGAAGAAGCCGTCGTTGTCACAGATCACGTCGTCGCGGTTATAATACGATCGTGCCACCGCCGGGCCGCGCACCATCAGCTTGCCGAAGGCCACTCCGTCCCAGGGCAGTTCGCGCCCGTCATCATCGACGATCTTCATCTCGACGCCAAACGGCGGGAAGCCGACCTTCTCCTTCAGATCGAGCCAGGTTTCGCCATCGACTTCGCCGTAATCGGGCTTGAGCGTGCAAACGGAGCCGAGCGGGCTCATCTCGGTCATCCCCCAGGCATGCACTACCTCGACATCATAGACGTCGCGGAAGGTTTTGGTGACCGCGCGCGGACAGGCCGAGCCGCCGATCACCACGCGCTGCAGATCGGGCAGTGCCGTGCCGCTGGCCTCGAGATGCTGAAGCAGCGAGAACCAGATCGTGGGTACGGCCGCCGAGATCGTCACCTTTTCCTCGACGAGGAGTTCGGCGAGCGAGGCACCGTCCAGCTTGGGGCCGGGGAGGACGAGTGCCGCGCCGGCCATGGGCGCCGAGAAGGCGAAGGACCAGCCATTGGCGTGGAACAGAGGCACCACGGGCATGGCCGTATCGCGCGCCGACAGGCCGAGATAATCAACGCCGTTCACGGTCAGGGAATGCAGCACGTTGGAGCGGTGCGAATAGACGACGCCCTTGGGGTTACCCGTCGTGCCGGAGGTATAGCACATGCCCGCAGCTGTGTTCTCGTCGAAGCTCTTCCAGCTAAAATCGTCATCGACCTCGGCGATGTAATCCTCATAGGCGATGGCGTTCTTCAGCGTGGTCTGCGGCATGTTGGCCGCATCGGTGAGGATGACGAAGCGCTCGACGCTCTCCAGCCGGTCGGCCAGCTTCTCCACCAGCGATACGAAGCTGAGATCAAGCAACAGGATGCGATCCGCCGCATGGTTAATGATGTAGATGATCTGGTCGTCGAACAGGCGCGGATTGACCGTGTGGTAGATCGCGCCAATCCCGGTAATGCCATACCAGCTCTCCAGATGCCGCCAGGTGTTCCAGGCGAGAGTCCCGACCCGGTCGCCGAGGCCGATTCCATCCTTCTCCAGCCGCTTGGCCAGTTGAAGCGAGCGACTGCGCACCTCCTTGTAGGTGGTGCGATGGATCGGGCCCTCGACGGAGCGCGATATCACGGGGCGATCCGGGTGCTGGATGGCGGCGTGGTCGATGACGCGATGAATCAGCAGGGGCCAGTCCTGCATCAGGCCGAGCATGGCGTTCTCTCCGTTTTTGTCCGCCGGGCGGATTCTTGGATTGGTGAAGCGTCGAACGGTGTAGCACAGGTTACGCGCAGACGCCGCAGAGGCCAATGCCGTTCCCACACGCAACGACACGGAATTGCCCCCTCTGATTGCTTTATGTAATAAAACATTCCATATTATTGTAATTGAATTCAAAAGTGTAAGGTTCTTTGCTTTTGGACGTTTTACACAAATTTAAAACCGGCATGTTTCAATCTTCCCCCAGTCGCCTGAGGATGGAAACGTGTCTCGCATCGCCTTCCTGCTTGTCTTCGCCCTGCTGACGCTTGCTGCGCCGCTGGCGCTGATCGCCGGGCCCAAAGACATGGGCGAGGGCGTCGCGGTGGTGTTCGCACCCTGGATCGACGAAGCGACAGCGATGAGTCGGGTCGGCGAAGCCGGCGGTGCAGTGATCCGTGCTGGCAATCTCGGCTTCATCAGCGTCGCCATGCCCGCTTCTCCCGAATTCGCCGACGATATTCGCAAGGCCGGCGCCTGGCTCCTGCTCGACCCGCAGGTGGTCGGTGGATGCCTGACGGAAATCAACTCATGACCGCGCCTGCTCTTGTATTTTAAGGAAACCGAAATGACTGATGTCACAACCCTGCGGACGGCTACGGCAAGGCTGCTTTCCGCGTTGATGGTCATCCATGTTCTCGTCGTCGCCGCCGTCGCATCCTTTTTCGGCGGCGATATCATGATGAAGTCGTTACTCGCCCTTGCCGTGGCTGCGCCGGGCGTGCTGCTGACGCTGAAGCGTCCCGAGGATGTGGCCACCCGCTTTGCCATTGCCATCGGCCTCGTCGCCCAGGTCTCGCTCCTCGTCTTCGCCATGAGCGGTCATCCCTGGCAGCTCGATGTGCACATGTACTATTTCGCCGTTCTGGCCATGCTCGCCGGTTTCTGTGACTGGCGCGTGATCGTGGCGGCAGCCGGTGTGACCGCCGTGCACCATCTCAGCTTCAACTTCATCCTGCCGGCTGCGATCTTCCCCGGTGGCGCAAGCCTTACGCGCGTGATGATCCATGCGGTGATCGTGGTACTGGAGACCGCCGTCCTGGCCTGGGTCGTGATCACGCTCGCACGCATGATGGAACTGTCGCGTGCAGGAGTCGAGGCTGCCGAGGAAGCGCGGCGCAAGGATGTCGAACTCGCCGAGATCCGCGCGCAGGAAGCCGAGAAGGTCAGTGCCCGCGCCGCAACAGTCGATCGCCTCGCGGCGGATTTCGAGAACGAGATCCGCCTTGCACTCGCCACGCTCGACGAAGCCTTCAACGCCATGCGCGCCAAGGCCGATGCCCTCGAAGCCATCGCCGCGAAGACAGGCTCCGGCGTGTCCGACGTGCTTACGAGCTCGGAACGCACCACGGCAAATATCCAGAACGTCGCGGCTTCGGGCGAGGAGCTCGCCGCCTCGATCGCGGAGATCGGTCGTTCGGCCACGCAATCCTCCGATATCGCCCGCCGGGCTGTCGAGGGCGCTCGCCGCACGGACGGCCAGGTGCAGACACTCTCCGATTCCGCACGCAGCATCGGTGAGGTGGTCGATCTGATCCGCTCCATCGCCGAGCAGACCAACCTGCTGGCACTGAATGCCACCATCGAGGCCGCGCGTGCCGGTGAGGCCGGCAAGGGCTTTGCCGTTGTGGCACAGGAGGTCAAGACGCTCGCCTCGCAGACGGCCAAGGCGACCGAGGATATCGCCTCAAAGGTTGCGGAGATGCAGGCGGCGACCAAGGATTCGGTCACATCCATTCAGGATATCACCACCACCATTGACGAAATGAGTGAGCTCGCCTCCAGCATCGCCTCCGCCGTGACCCAGCAATCGGCGGCGACCCAGGAAATCGCTTCGAACGTGCAGGAAGCGGCGAATGGCGCCAAGGTCGTGAACGAGACCGTGGACGTGGTCGGGACGCTCTCGGGCGAGACCAACGAGGCCTCGGGCGACATCATTTCGGCGACGCAGGCTCTGGCGCAGGAGGCGCAGAAAATTCGTGAGAGGGTGGACGGGTTCTGCGCCTCGGTGCGCGCAGCCTGAGGCCGCGCGCACCGATCCAAACATGCCGCCGTGACAAGCGAGCCCTCGCGCGATTTGCGCGAGGGTTTTTATGTTGAATTTCGACTTTTGCGCAACCTTTGATGCGAAAATTGCAGAGCTGTGCTTTCATCATGGTAAATACGCACTGACATGCGCCAGGACAACTCAGGGCGCGGGGAAAAGCCCATCGGTGCGCCCGGTCAGACGATAGGCGACGAGCCCGACATATTCGTGCATCGCAAGGTCAAGCCGACGCAGGCCTTCGGAGATCTTGGAAAAGCCCCGCAAGCTTCCCTCATGGCCCATGGTTCGGAAATCCACCGGATAGGGCACGACCACGAAACCCGCCTCGCGGAACACGCCGACGGAGCGGGGCATGTGGAAGGCGGAGGTGACCAGCAGCCAGGTCTCGCCCGCCTGCGGCTGCGCCATGTCCCGCGAGAACAAGGCATTTTCATGCGTATTGCGTGAGCGCTCCTCGATCAGGATGCGGGCGGGATCGAGGCCGAGGCTCTCCAGCATCAGAGCGCCGGCGCGTGCTTCGCTGTTATCGCTTCCCGTGAGCGCACCGCTCCCGCCGGAAATCAGTATTCGGGCATCAGGAAAGCGCCGGGCGAGTGCGCTCCCGACAACCAGCCTCTCGGCTGATTCGTTGAGGACGGGCTGGCCGAGGTCGATACTCGCATCCGGATCCTGCGATCCGCCGAGGATGACGATGCCGTCAATCGCGCCGGTGAGCGGTTCGGCGATCGGAAAGCGTGCTTCGAGCGTGCGCAGGAAAAGGTTCGACAGCGGCGTCATGCCGAAGACGAACAGCCCGGCACAGGCGATTCCGGCAAGGACGAGTCCGCTGCGACGGAGCCGCGTCAGCGCCGCCAGCAGCAGGCCGAGAGCGATCAGCAACACGAGCAGATTGGACGGCGCCAGAAGGAACCAGATGACCTTCGAGAGGACGAAGAACATGCCATGTCCCTCCGGATATCGCGCGCCCGATACCGCGACAGATCGCCATCCGTGACCGATCGGCGATCGCTGTCGCCCGACACAAAAAGCCCCGGACGAGACGCCCGGGGCCGGATCAGCCGGGAGCCATCGGGCACATCGCCCGACAAGGCTTATTTCTTGCTGAAGCCGAGATTGCCAAAGCGCGAATTGAAGCGCGAGACGCGCCCGCCACGGTCGAGCAGCTGCTGGTTGCCGCCGGTCCAGGCCGGATGCGTCTTGGGGTCGATTTCGAGGGTCATGGTGTCGCCCTCCTTGCCCCAGGTCGAGCGGGTTTGATACTCGGTCCCGTCGGTCATCACCACCTTGATGAAGTGATAATCCGGATGGGCTGTCGCTTCCTTGCGTGCCATAGCTTTAACCTCATGATGCCGTTCCGGCGGATTTTTGTGGCCGCCGGAGGCCCGTGGCGATATGTCGAGCCTGTCGAGAAGATCGCGGCGCTATAACCCAGACGGGACGGCAATTCAAGCACAGCCTGCGCGAATCGCGCATATGAGGGAACCGAGTATCCAGACGATGTCGCAACAGCCAAAAAATCCAGAACGGAATGTCTCGAAGGAGGGGCGCCCGAAAGACAGACTTGCGCGCGCCAATCTGGCGGCCCTGCGCCCACTTCTGGGTTTTGCTCTGCACTACAAGGGGCGGATCGCCGCTGCCATGGGCGCACTCGTCATTGCCTCCATGGCGACGCTGGCCGTGCCGCTGGCAGTGCGCCGCGTGATCGATTTCGGATTCGGCCAGGACCGCGCCGAGCTCGTCTCGGCCTATTTCGGCATGCTGATCCTCGTCGTGGCCCTGCTCGCCCTCGGCAGCGCGCTGCGTTATTACTTCGTCATCACCCTGGGCGAGCGCGTCGTCGCGGATGTGCGTGCTGCGGTCTTTGCCCGGCTGACCAGCCTTGACCCGGCCTTCTTCGATGCTGCGAAAGCGGGTGAGCTGACCTCGCGGCTCACCGCCGACACCACCCAGATCAAGAGTGCATTCGGCGCCAGCATCTCGATCGCACTGCGCAACGTGGTGCTGCTGATCGGCGCTGTCGCATTGATGGTCTGGACGAGCCCGACGCTTTCCTCCCTCGTCGTCTTCGCTCTGCCCTTCATCGTGCTGCCGCTGGTCTTGTCCGGCCGCAAGGTGCGAAAGCGCTCGCGCATCGCACAGGATCGGCTCGCCGATGCCTCGGCCTATGCCTCGGAAGCGGTGGGTGCCGTGCGCACCATGCAGGCTTTCGGCATGGAGGGCGAAACCGCCCGGCGCTTTGCCCGCGCGGCGGAAGACGCGTTCGATGCCGCGCGCACCTCGACACAGGCACGCGCCTTCCTCACCGGGACGATCATCTTCCTCGTCTCCTCGAGCGTGGTGCTGATCCTCTGGTACGGCGCGCAGGGCGTGATGCGTGGTGATCTCAGCGCCGGCGAACTCAGCCAGTTCGTGCTCTATGCCGTCTTCGCCGCCAGCGCCATGGGCCAGCTCTCGGAAGTCTATGGCGAGCTCGCCCAGGCGGCGGGCTCCGCCGAGCGGCTCGGCGAAATCCTCGAAACGCTGCCCAATGTGGCCACGCCGGAAAATCCCCAGCCGCTGCCTGAGCCGCCGGTCGGCTCGCTGGCTCTGACCGGCGTGCATTTCGCCTATCCCAACCGCAGCGACATTATCGCCCTCGACGGGATTGATTTCGCGCTGAAACCGGGCGAGCGCGTGGCTCTCGTGGGCCCTTCCGGCTCAGGCAAGAGCACGGTGCTGCAATTGCTGCTGCGCTTCTACGATCCGCAACAGGGCCGCATCCTGATCGACGGCGTGCCGGCCCATCGCGCCGATCCGGCAGTCCTGCGCCAGCGAATCGCTCTGGTGCCGCAGGAGGCGACGATCTTCGGGGCGAGCGTGCGCGACAATATACGCTACGGCCAGCCGGATGCCGATGACGCAGCCGTGCGCAACGCCGCCGAGCAGGCCAGCGCCCACGGTTTCATCATGGAAATGCCGCAGGGCTACGACACCTTGATCGGCGAGCGTGGGGTGACGCTGTCAGGCGGCCAGCGCCAGCGCATCGCCATCGCCCGCGCCATCCTCAAGGACGCGCCCATCCTTCTCCTCGACGAGGCAACGAGCGCGCTCGATGCCGAGAGCGAGCACGCGGTGCAGGAAGCGCTCGATCATCTGATGCAGGGGCGCACCACGCTGGTCATCGCCCACCGCCTCGCCACCGTACGCTCAGCGGATCGGATCCTGGTGATGGATGGCGGGCGCATCGTCGAGAGCGGCGATCACGAAAGCCTGATCAAGCGCGGGGGCCTCTATGCGAGGCTGGCGCGCCTGCAATTCGCCGACAGTGATGCAGCCCGGGCCGAGGCCGCGCAATAAAACGAGACGGGGCTGCGCACGCATTCGGCGCGCTTCGGCGCAATCCGGATTGCCGGGTTGCGGGCTCAACTTCGCTGGTCTGCGGTGCTACATCCATTCCACGGTTTCAATGCCGCATGGGCGGCACAGCTACGGAGACACACAATGGATCTCGGCCTCAAGGGCAAGCGCGCCCTCGTTCTCTCCTCCAGTCGCGGCCTCGGCAAGGCCTCGGCGGAATCGCTCGCGGCGGAAGGCGCGGAGATTTTCATGACCGCCCGCTCCGCCGACAAGCTGGAGGAAACCGTCAAGGCGATCAAGGCGAAGGGCGGCAAGGCGCACGCATACGCCGCCGATCTCACCAAGGATACCGACAAGATCTATGAGGCCGCCGTCGCCGCCATGGGCGGTGTCGATATCCTCATCGCCAATACCGGTGGCCCCCCGGCCCGCGTCGCCGCAGAAGTCGAGCCCGAGGACTGGACGCCCCAGTTCGAGGCCATGGTGAAGCCTGTCTTCCGCCTTGCCCAGCTCGCCCTTCCAG
>NZ_DATGCW010000371.1:0-6455 GCF_035311605.1 Saliniramus sp. | reverse complement strand
TGATGTCGTACCAGCGCATGCCCTGGACGCCAGTGACGATACCGGTGCTCTTGCCCTCGGCTTCGAGGATCGGGCCCTGTTCGATATGCAGTTCGAACATGGCTGAAAATTCTGTTTCGCCGACCGGCACATCGCCGCGATAGCCGATCTCTTCGAGCGCCTCACGCAGGCTTACCCCGTGGCGATCGGTGATCGCCTCCGCCATGTCGGGCGTGTAGAGCCCCGCATGCACGCCGGCGCCGAGCATGGAGGGGGCAAAGCGCGCGCCTTCCTCGTTGGTCCAGTTGACGAGCATGAGCGGCGCGTTCGTCTCGTAGCCGAGATCGTGCAGCGTGCGCAGCACTTCAAGGCCGGCGAGCACACCGAGCACGCCATCGAACTTGCCGCCGGTGGGCTGCGTGTCGAGATGGCTGCCCATGGCGATCGGCGCCACATCGCTGCGCTTGCCCGGGCGCACGGCGAACATGTTGCCCATCGTGTCGATGCCGACGCTGCAGCCGAGCGTCTCGCATTCCGCACGGAACCAGTCGCGGATCTGCCGATCGAGATCGGTCAGGGTGACACGGCAAATGCCGCCCTTCGGCGTACCACCAATCTGCGCCGTCTCCATCAGCGTATCCCAGAGGCGTTGTGGATCGATGGTGAGATTCTGCATGCCGACGGCCCCCGTGCTGATCGTATGCGGCGCAGGTTCAGGCGCGTTTCGCCTGCCCGCAAGGTGAAGCTTGGAGGAAGGGGCCTGTGCGTTCATGCACTATCGTCTGACTTGTCGCGGCGCGGCATGAATTGGTTAAATGCTTCGGTAAGCGTGGGGCGCAAATGAGATGGACACAATCTGTCTCAAATTGTACTCAACAGGCCGAGCTTAGGGTGGAGTACGAGCGATGGCGTTTTTCGTGCACTGGTGCCTGCTGAACCGCGAGGGGCGGATCCTCGAAAGCGGCTGTTTCGATGCCAGTTTCGCGCGCCGCGACGGCGCCGTCCGTTTCGTTCTCGACCGGCTGGAAGCCGCACCGCATTATGGTTTCTGCGCTGGTCAGGATTACTGGTGGCTGTCGGGAGCGCGCGATGGCGGGCTCGAAACCCGGATCTGGATCGATGCAGGCGCAACTACTTGCGTGCAGCGTGTCGATGCAGGTGTGGTTTGAACGGCTTATGCCGCCACCGCGTTCTCACGCACGAGACGCACGCCGGCGATCTTCCAGCTGCCATCGGGTTGCTGTTCCATTGTATACAGCGCTAGCCAGGCCTGACCGTTCGCATCGATCAGGATGACTTCCTGTACCGGCCCCTGCGGCGTCTGGCGCAAGGCACCGAAGTCCCGGCTGCGCGGGCGATAGACCGGCGGATAACCCTGGCGCACCATACCCATGAAACGCTCTTCGCCAGGAAACAGGCGCTGAATTCCGGGCGCTGCGAAGCTGTAGGCGCGCTGCGCGTCGTCGGCGAGAAAGGCGTCGAGCTGGCGCGTGATGACGTTCCGGATGGCCAGGTTCTCCCCGGCTTCCTGTGCGATAGCCGCAGGGGATTGAATGAGGCCGCACAGCAGCACCAGGGCCGCGAGGATGTTTGCAAGTTGCCGCATCGTCGTCTCCTCTTGCGTAGCGTTGCGCAGATGGCGCGCTTGAAACGTCGATCGGCTACCAGGGCAGGCGCTCGCCGCGATAATCAAAGAAGCCGCCGCTTTCCTCACTGGTTAGCCCGTCGATCACGGCCAGCATCTCGTTGACCGCGACATCCGGCTCGCGCACATTCAGGCCGCTCTTGGCGAAGGGTTGAGTCAGCGGCGAATGCACGGTGCCCGGATGCATGGCGACGCAAAGCGCCTCGCGCCAGCGCCGGCCCAGTTCGATGGAGGCGCAGCGCATGATCTGGTTGAGCGCCGCTTTCGAGGCGCGGTAGGAATACCAGCCGCCGATGCGGTTATCGCCGATGGAGCCGACGCGGGCGGAGAGCGTGACGAAGGCCGCCTTGCCCTCGCGCGGCAGGAGTGGCAACAGATGCTGCATCAGCAGGGCCGGACCGATGGCGTTCACGGCGTAGGAATAGGCCATGTGGCCGGCATCAAGATCGCGCCACGACTTTTCCGGCATGCGTTCCTCGTCATGCAGAAACCCCGTCGCGTCGATGACGAGGCGGATGCGCTCGCCCTTGAGGCTGCTCGCGAAATCGGCGATGGCGCAGGGATCAAGCAGGTCTAATGCGACATCGTTGCTGCGCGCGGCGGCAACCACCCGGCTGAAGCGTCCGGACGCTTCAAGCGCGCGCACGAAGGCGGCGCCGATGCCGCCGGTCGCGCCGGCAACGACGGCGATGCCGTCATCGGGAAAGGAGGTGAGGGCGTCGTTGCGTTGTACCATCACCGCGACATATCGCGGTGTGGCTTCAAGGCAAGATCTTCAGTGCGAAGGGCACTGCCTTCGGGCCGTGCGACCGCTCCTCAGTTCGCACCGAAAGCCGAGCGGATCAGCCATTGCTGCGCGGCCACCGGGCTATCGTTCTTCGGACGTGCGGGCTCATCCGTCGAGATCAGCTTGTCCAGATGCAGGATACGCGCATGCAGGCGCACGGAATGCCCGATCAGATCCTTCAGGCGCGGGGGCAGGGAGGAGGTATCGAAGACGGGGCTTGCCGGCTCGGGCTTGGTGAGGCGTACCCGGGTCTGCTCCTGCAATGCCTGTTCCGGTGAGATCTCACCCTCGGCCACGGCGCGCTGAACCAGGAGCCACGACGCGATCTGCATCAGACGGGTGGTGAGCCGCATGCTCTCGCTGGCATAAGTCAGCGATACCTGGCGCGACAGCAGCCGCGATTCCTCGCGCCCGTCACCGTCGAGATAGGCCGCCGTCTCCTCGACGAGTCCCATGCCTTCGCTGAACAGAGCGCGGAACGCCTCCGAACCGACGAAGTTGCGTCCGAAATCGACCGGATCGCCTTCTTCCCGAAAAGTGATGTCCGCGTTCATGTCTCGCCTCCTGCATTGCGCATTGTCGTGTCCTGTCCCAAACGAAAACGCCGGGACGCGGTTCATGCGGAACGAGGCAAAACTAACGCCGAATGCCGGAGGGCGCGCTGTTTACATTAGGTTAGGGTTAACGCTGTGGATGAATCAAAAAAAGAGCCGCCGGGAAGGCGGCTCTGAAGTCTCAACAGGGAGGCGTCAAACAGAGTGGACAGGAGCCACTCGACATCCAGAAGACTGGAATATCCGATTCATAAACCGGAAAGCTTAAGGAGTGGTTAACGCCTCGTTTCCAATTGAGATTCATTGCGCGAAAATGACACATGGCCAAGCTTACGCCTTGAATACGGCATCCGCTGCTGATTTTGACGCCTGCTTTTCCGCGCGCATCTGCTCCAGCCGCGTGATCTCCTGCCGCAGGACCGCAATCCGCTCGTCGATCTCCTCGATCGACAATGTCGAAAGATCCTGGCCGATGACGTGATTGCGAGCCTGCGCCTGGGGGCGCACGGTCTCGTCCGCGAATGGATCGAATGCCATGGCCGTCTCCTCTGCTTGCCGTATTCTGCCCACAGGGTAAGCCACATGACCCGCGCTTGCCAATGCCGTCGGGGCATGCGACCCCCGATCAGCGACCTGAAACCGGGCGAGCCGGCACGAAAAGCCGGTATCAGACGAGGAGAAAGCCATGACACATCCCGCAACCATGCGTGCCGTCATCGCCGATGGCGGCGGCGGTCCAGAGGTCCTGAAACTGGTCGAACGCCCCGTTCCGCAGCCCGGGCAAGGCGAAATTCTGGTTCGCGTTCATGCGGGCGGGATCAACCGCCCTGATGTATTCCAGCGGCTCGGCAATTATCCGCCGCCGCCGGGCGCCTCTGATATTCTCGGGCTCGAAATCGCCGGCGAGGTCGTGGCCTGCGGCGAGGGTGCGACGGATTTCGCGCCTGGTGACCGGGTGATGGCGCTGGTCGCTTCCGGCGGTTACGCGGAGTACGCCGTGGTGGCGCAGGACAATGCGATCCCCGTGCCGCAAGGCCTCTCCATGGTCGAGGCCGGGGCGATCCCGGAGACCTATTTCACTGTCTGGACCAACATGTTCGATCGCGGCGGCCTCCAGCCCGGTGAGACCGTGCTGATCCATGGCGGCTCGTCGGGTATCGGCACGACGGCGATCCAGCTCGCCAAGGCTTTCGGTGCGACAGTGTTCGTCACCGCCGGCTCGCAGGAGAAATGCGCAGCCTGCCTGAAACTCGGCGCCGATCGCGCGATCAATTACCGCGATGAGGACTTCGTCGCGGTGGCCAAGGAGGCGACGGATGGCAAGGGTGTGCCGCTGATCATCGACATGGTGGGCGGCGATTATATCGGGCGCAATTACGACGCCGCTGCGATCGAGGGCCGCATCGTGCAGATCGCCTTCCTGAAGGGCGGCAAGGCCGAGGTCGATTTCCGCCGCCTGATGGTCAAGCGTCTGCACCATACCGGCTCGACCCTTCGCCCGCGCTCGGTGGCGCAGAAGGCTGAGATCGCGCATTCCCTGCGCGAGAAGGTCGTACCGCTCCTCGCCGAGGGACGCTGCAAGCCGATCATCGATTCCACCTTCAAGCTGGAAGATGTCTCCAAGGCACATGCGCGGATGGATTCGAGCGCGCATATAGGCAAGATCGTGCTGACGATGGCGGATTGAGTTCCGTTACGCCCCCAATAATCCAAACACATCCAAAACCTGTCTACGCAAGATCAGAATCAACGGAATCAACTCTGAACAGGTTCTTCTTGAATTAAGTCAAGTCAGCTGCTCGCCGCTTTTGGAAGCAGCTGACTTGATCCGAGTTACTCTGTGGGCCTGCCAAAAACGAATGAAGACGAATTCGCACGTGGATTGATCTGGGCTTCACCTGCGGGAACTTTCCGGTCAGGGAGCGAAGCATGATAGTTTGACTGGAAGCTTCCGGACATAATCCCCAAGCGCGCATCAACGCCGGTATTTCCGGGGTAATCACCTGCATGAGCGCTGCCACCGAACACCAAGTATTTTTCGTCCTCGGCGAGCTCGCTCATGTGGCCTTGAATAACCTGTGTCCAGTGCGGGTTCGAGGTTTCGAGACGGTCATCGCCGGAGAACGGGACATCGATCCCAACAACCTCGATTCCCTGCTGGCGGGCTGCGTCTATGACGTCGATAACCGAATCGATCCAGCCAGGGCCCTTGTCCCAGCCCGGGTGCAGGTAGTCGATTAATTCGCTTCTGTCGCCGGTTTCCATGAACCGATTCAGGATATCCTGATCTGCTGAGTCGATCATTTCGATGAAAAAGACGCCGACACCCTCGTTGCGGAATTGTGGCATGTTCGTCTGGAGAAATTCCGTGATGTATGTATCTCCATGAAGGTCGCCAATCATGAACCCCTGCGCTTGTTCCAGACCATAGCGAATTGCCGCCATCGGCCCGCCTTCGATGATTCCGCGCTCGTCGGTGGCCAGATCCGGTCCCGCGACCGGTCGGGTATGTCTCTGGGCAATCAGCGGCGAAGATGCAGAAGAGTCGGCACGATCTCTATGAAGGATCATGTCCCGAGGCGTGGTGTAGCTGCCGGGTGGCCAGCGACGATATCCGGCAGGACCGGAACACGCGTCAGTCCCCGAGGACCGGGAGGCTGACGGTCTCATTATCGCCCATTGCGGCGATGGTTTCCAGAGAGATGTAGCGGGCACGCTGCAAGGGTTTTGCTCCGCACCACTCATCGTTCTGTTCGAGAAGGATCGCGCCGACGAGACGGGTGATGGCCGCTTCGTTTGGGAAGATGCCTACGACGTCGGTGCGTCGCTTGATTTCACCGTTCAAACGTTCGAGCGGGTTCGTTGAATGCAACTTCGTGCGATGCTGCTGCGGAAAGCTCATATAGGCGAGAACGTCGTGCTCGGCCTCGTCCATCAGTGCCGCGAGCTTCGGCACCTTGGGCCTGAGCTGATCGGCGACGAGACGCCACTGCCGGCTCGCCTTCTCGGCATCGTCCTGCGCAAATGCTGTTGCGACGAAGGCCGAGACGACACGCCGTCCGCTGCGTCCGGCATGGGCCAGAATATTACGCATGAAGTGGACGCGGCACCTTTGCCAGGTGGCCGTCAGCACCTTCGAGACGGCGGCCTTGATGCCTTCATGAGCATCAGAAACGACAAGCTTGACCCCACGCAGGCCCCGCCTCGCGAGCTTGCGCAGAAAGGCGGTCCAGAAAGTCTCGGCCTCCGACGGGCCGATATCCATGCCCAGTACCTCCCGGCGACCATCATTGTTGACGCCCACGGCAACAGTCACGGCGACGGAGACGATCCGGCCAATATCCGCCCACTTGCGCACGAACCTTCACATAGGTGGCGTCGATCCACAGATATGGCCAGTCCCCCTCGATCGGGCGTTCGAGGAAGGCTTTCACCCGCTCGTCGATCTCCTCGCAGAGCCGCGAGACCTGGCTCTTGGATATGCCGCTCA
>NZ_DATGCW010000370.1:0-13264 GCF_035311605.1 Saliniramus sp. | reverse complement strand
CCGGTGCTGCGCTTTCTCGATACGCGCGGCATCGGCGAGGCCGGCTATGATCCGAAAGATGATCTCGCGCAAGCCGAGCGCGGCAGCCATGCCCTCGTCGTCGTGGCGCGGCTCGATGATCCGGTGCAGGGCGCGGTGGCCGACATCCTGCGTGAATTGCGCCGCCGCCGCGCCGCCCTTCCCCTGCTGATAGCCCATAGTGGCGCCGATCTCGCCGAGAGCGATGCCGAGCGCGCCCGCGCACAGGCCGTCACGCAGACGCGTTTCGAAGAAGCTGCAGGCGCTGCGTTGCCCGCCGTGACCCTCGCGCTTCCTCCGGAAGGCGCGCAAGCCGAGGGGCTCGACGATCTGCGCGAGGCGCTGGCGGGTCTCTTGCCGGAAGCGGCGCTGCTGATCATGCGCGAAGGCGCGCGTGACGCGGAATCCGCGCGCTTTGGCGAGATCAAGCCTCTGGTGATGTGGTATGCCGGTGCGGCGGCTGCGAGCGATGTTGCCCCGGTGATCGGCGCCGTCGGCGTCCCCGCGATTCAGGGCGCGATGCTCCACGCCATGGCCGGTCGCTACGGTGTCCCCTGGACGACGCAACGCGCCGGTGCCTTCGCCGGGGCACTCGGCTCGGGCGCGCTGATGCGCTTTGCCGGATCCCATGCGGCGCGCCAGGTGGCGAAACTCGTCCCCGTGGTCGGCCAGACACTCGGCGCGGCGAGTGCGGCGGCGATCAGCTTCGCCACCACCTTCGCGCTCGGGCGTGCGGCGGCCTACTGGCTCGACCGCGAATCGCGCGGTGAGCGGGCGAGCGCGGCGGATCTGCGCCGGCTCTATGAGGAAGCCTTCGCGAGGGCGCGTGATGCAGCTGGCTGAGCGCCTGCGCCGGGCCTATCTGCGCTGGAGCCGCCTTGGCGTCGCCGGGCTGCTCGTCCTGCCCTTCGCCGCCACCTCGCTCCTCGGCTTTCTCTGGCTGCATGAACGGGGCATGCTGCTCTGGTTCGTGCTTGGTTGTGTCGCCCTCGCCACGCTGATCTGGAGCGGACGGCTCGGGCTCGCCTGGCAGCATCGGCGCAAGGCGCGTGCGCGGGGCGAAGCACGTGACGCATCGTCGGACGATGATGCGGGCGCAAGCCTGCGTGAGCGGTTGGCCCACCCCCCGATCGATCCGGAATGGAGCGCGCGCGAGACCGCAATCTACGAGGCTTCCCGCGCTGCCATTGCCGAGCGCCTGACCGCACCGGTCGCGTGGGAGAGCCTGCCCGAACAGGCCGTCGCCGTGGTCGAGGACGTCGCCGCGCGCATGTCCGACGGCAAGCGCGGCGCGCTCGATTTCACCCTGCCGGAGGCGCTGTTGCTGATCGATCGGGTGGCACTGCGTTATCGGGAATTCCTGCGCAGCCACGTGCCGTTCTCCGATCAGCTCTCGATGCGCGCGGTGCACTGGCTCTGGAGCCGGCAGGATCAGGCGCGCACGGCCTGGAAATACGGCTATCTCGCCTATCGCGGCCTGCGCCTCGCCTTCAATCCGCCGGTGGGCGTGCTGCGCGAGATTGAGCGCGCCGCGACCGCTGGCCTGCAGGATCGGCTCAGCGATCAGGTGGTGCGCGATGCGCAGGCGATCCTGCTGGAGGAGGTCGCGCAGGCGGCGGTCGATCTCTATTCGGGGCGCCTGAAATTCTCCGATGCCGAGCTGATCGAGATTCAGCTCGGCTCCGAATTGCGTGATCGCAGCAGCCTCGCGCGGCCCGATGATCCGGTGCGAATCATCGTGGTGGGGCAGATTTCAGCGGGCAAGTCCACCCTGATCAACGCGCTGGCCGGTGACGGCCCGGCCGAGACCGATCTCGCCCCCACCACCGACCGGCTGACGGCGCACGAGATCGAGATCGATGGTATTCCCTGCCGCCTCGTCGATACGATGGGGCTCGACGGCTCGGCGCGTGTTCAAGAGACGCTGGCCCGGGAAATCGGCGAGGCCGACATGGTGCTGTGGGCGCTGCGTGCCAACCGCCCCGGCCGCGCCGTCGATATCGCCCTGCGTGACGCGGTGACGGCGCATTTCGCCGAAGATGCGGGGCGCCGGGCTCCCCCGATCGTCCCCATCGCGACGGCGGCGGATGCGCTGTTGCCGGATTGGCCCTATACCGAAAACTGCCTGCCCGAGGCGGCCCAGGCCGTGATCCGCAAGGCGACAGCGGCTCTGCGCGCCGATTTCGCCGGGCCGCTCGGCGACATGCCGCCGATCCCCGTCTGCGCGCGGGCGCCTTCATGGAATCTGGATACACTCACAAATGCCATTGCCGGCCAGCTCACCGAAGCCCTGATGACGCAGCGCAATCGCCGGCGCCTGGAAAGCCCGCAAGGGCTGCGTTTCGGCGAGAATCTGGGGCGCGCCGGGCGCGGTGTCGCCAAGGGCGTCAAGGTGTTCGGCGGGCGCCTGTGGCAGGCCGCGCGCAATCCGAATGGGGATGATGCGGCGCCGATACGGGAGGCCACGCCGCAGCGCCCGGTGTCGCCCGCAAAACCAGGGACGAAGCCCGGTTCCGACGAAGAATCGTGAGGGCGAATTCGTCAACGCTTCGCGCGAATACGCACCAAGCGCGTAACGCAATGGCAAGCACTGTTGCGCGAAGATAGGGTCTCGTCATTGATCTCAGCGAGGTACCGGCATGGATGCGCTTTTCGCAATGCTGCTTGAAAACAGCCACTTGCTTCTCGCGACAGGCACGGGCGCGGGTATCCTCGTGATCCTGCACGCGTTCGGTCTGCTCGGCCAATGGCACCTGACATGGTGCGGGGGCGATCACGGGGCCCACGGCAGCGGCGGTACCGATGGCGGGGATTGCGGCGGGGGCGACTGAAGCCCCGCACCGCCGGTTCGCGCGCTGATCAGCCCGCGTCTTCCCTGATCACACCGCGCCGGATCTGGTCTTCCTCGATCGATTCGAACAACGCCTTGAAATTGCCCTCGCCGAAACCGTCATCCCCCTTGCGCTGGATGAATTCGAAGAAGATCGGCCCGACCACGGTCTTCGAGAAACGCTGCAGCAGGCATTTCGTATAGCCGCCCTCGACCACACCCTCGCCATCGATGAGGATGCCGTTCTTCTGCAGGCGCTCCAGCGATTCCCCGTGCTTGGGCAGCCGCTTGTCGATGCGCGCATAATAGATCTCGTTGGGCGCGGGCATGAATTCGAGCCCGTTCCCGATCAGCGTCTCGATGGAGCGATAGAGATCGGTCGAACCCAGCGCCACATGCTGGATGCCCTCGCCCTTGTACTGGTCGAGATATTCCTGGATCTGGCCCGACTCGCCCGCATCCTCGTTGATCGGGATGCGGATTTTATTGTCCGGGCTCGTCATTGCGCGCGAATGCAGGCCGGTGAGCTTGCCGGCAATGTCGAAATAGCGGATCTGGCGGAAGTTGAAGAGCCGCTCGTAGAACTCTGCCCATTCGTTCATGCGTCCGCGATGCACGTTATGCGTCAGATGATCAATGTAATGCAGGCCGACACCTTCGGGATGCGGGTCGCGTTCGCCCAGCCATTCGAAATCGACATCGTAGATCGAGCCCTTCGCGCCATAGCGATCGACGAGATAGATCTGCAGGCCGCCGATCCCCTCGATGGCGGGGATGTTGAGCTCCATCGGACCGACTTGCGTCTGTGCCGGTTTGGCGCCGAGCGACAGGGCGCGCTCATAGGCGTGGCGGGCATCGACGACGCGAAACGCCATGGCCGGCGCCGAGGGACCGTGCTTCTGGGCGAATTTCGCGGCGAAGCTCTCGGGCTCCGCGTTGAGGATGAAATTGATGTCGCCCTGGCGGTAGAGCGTGACGTTTTTCGACCGGTGACGCGCCACGGGCGTGAAACCCATCACCTTGAACAGGCGGTCGAGCGCACCCGGATCCGGATGGCAGAATTCGACGAACTCGAACCCGTCCGTGCCCATGGGGTTGTCTTCGGAGATCTCCGGGGGCGGGGCATCGTGGGGGAAGGGGCCCATTGGTTCCTCCTGGCTTGATGATGGCGTTCCCGGCGCTCAGGCGTCGGGGTCCGGATCGGGTGCGAGGTTGCGGGTATGCGCGTCGAGCTTCTCGATCAGCCGGATGAATTCCGCACGCTCGCCCGGTGCGAAAGCCGCAGTGATCTCTTCCTCGAAGCTGCGTGCCTGCGGCACGACGGCTTCGTAGATGGCCCGGCCTTCCTCCGTGAGGCGCAGATGCTCCTCGCGCATGTCGAAGGCATTGGGCTCCTTGCGCAGAAGTCCGCGCTCGACCAGCGCTGTGACCGCGCGCGATACCGTCGATTTATGCATCATGCCGTGCCGCGCGATGTCGCGCGCGGTGCGCACCGGATACTGGCCGAGCGTGGCAATGACCCGCCATTGCGGAATGGTGAGCTGGAAGCGCTCGGCATAGATGCGTGCCAGCGCATTTGATGTGCGCGCCGAGAGAATGACCAGCCGGTAAGGCAGGAATTCTTCCAGCTTGAGCAAGGTCCGGCTATCATTGGCCGCTGCGGAAACCGACATGCGCCCTCGCAGGGTTCGTTGACAGTGCAACCAATCTGCCACACAATTCGTTCCGCAAGCAACCAAATTCTGTCTGGCACCAGCGCGGGCCGGCGCGAGGGGAGGTCCATCATGGAAGCACGCTACATGTCCGGATTCGGCAACAGCTTCGAGACCGAGGCCCTGCCGGATGCGCTGCCGATCGGGCGCAATTCACCGCAGAAATGCAATTACGGCCTCTATGCCGAGCAGCTTTCAGGCTCGCCCTTCACTGCTCCCCAGGCGACCAACCAGCGCTCCTGGCTATACCGCATCCGCCCGGCGGTGAAGCATTCGGGGCGCTATCGCAAGGTCGACAAGCGTCATCTGCGCACCGCGCCCTGTCGCGAGGATACCGATACGCCAATCGGCCAGATGCGCTGGAGCCCGGTGCCGATGCCCGACGAGAAGATCAGTTTCGTCGAAGGTCTGTGCACGGTGACGACGGCGGGCGACGCGGATACGCAGGTCGGCATGGCCGCGCATCTGCTCTTTGTCACCCGGGCCATGCAAGACGAGTATTTCTTCAATGCCGATGGCGAATTGCTGATCGTGGCGCAAGAGAACCGCTTGCGCTTTTGTACGGAGTTCGGCGTGATCGAGATCGAGCCCGGCGAGATCTGCATCATCCCGCGCGGCGTCATCTTCCGCACCGAGCTCATCGATGGGCCGGCGCGGGCTTACGTTTGTGAGAATTACGGCGGCGCCTTCACCCTGCCGGATCGCGGGCCGATCGGCGCCAATTGCCTCGCCAATCCGCGCGACTTTCTCACGCCCGTCGCGGCCTATGAGGATCGCGAGGTGCCCTCGAAGCTCTATGTGAAATGGGGCGGCGAGCTGTATCTCTCGGAAATCGGCCAGTCCCCGCTCGATGTGGTGGCCTGGCACGGCAATTACGCGCCCTACAAATACGATCTGCGACATTTCTCGCCGGTGGGCGCGATCTCATTCGATCATCCCGACCCGTCGATCTTCACGGTGATGACCGCGCCGTCGGAGACGCCGGGTACGGCCAATATCGACTTCGTCATCTTCCCCGAGCGCTGGATGGTGGCGGAGAACACCTTCCGCCCGCCCTGGTATCACCGCAATATCATGTCGGAATTCATGGGGCTGATCTACGGTGTCTACGATGCCAAGCCGGAAGGCTTCACCCCGGGCGGCTTCAGCCTGCACAATTGCATGCTGCCGCACGGACCCGACGAGCAGGCCTTCGAAAGCGCCTCCAACGGCGAGTTGAAACCCGTCAAGCTAACCGGCACCATGGCCTTCATGTTCGAGACGCGCTTCCCCCAGCGGATCACCCGCTATGCGGCGGATCTGCCGGAATTGCAGGAGAATTACATCGATTGCTGGGACGGGCTGAAAAAGCATTTCGACCCCGGCCGCAAGGATCCGTGGGATCGCTGAGCGCATAACGGGTACAAACCCTGCAAAAAAGGCCGCCCGGACAGGGCGGCCTCTTCGATTCAGGCAGTATGCCTTGCGCGACTCACGCAACCTTGCGCGAACGCCGTCCGCGCGGGGCGGTTTCGCCCTCCGGTGCCTTGCGACGCTGGGCACCGAGACCCATGGCCTTGGCCAGCTCGGAACGGGCCGATGCGTAATTTGGCGCAACCATCGGATAATCCGCCGCCAGGCCCCATTTGGCACGATACTCTTCCGGCGTCATGTCGTATTTCGTGCGCAGATGGCGCTTGAGCGACTTGAACTTCTTGCCGTCTTCGAGGCAGATGATGAAGTCCGGCGTGATGGACTTCTTGACCGGCACGGCCGGAACGGGCGCTTCGACCTGCTCTTCCTGGGCACCGGTAGCGATTTTCTGCAGCGAGCTGTGCACGGCCTCGATCAGACCCGGAAGCTCGGCCGTGGGCAAAGAATTGTTGCTGACGTAAGCAGATACGATTTCGACCGCCAGCTCGATATGGGCGTTGTCCTGCGCCGTTTCACTCATCGTTACGAACCTCTTTCAAAGTTAGACCCATGTTCATTTACCGGTTATCAACCGATGGGTGATTTTGCGCTGTCAAACAAGGCTTGAATCAGCGCGAATTGACATGTTGCTCCGACAAGTATGTCAAAAAATATTTTTCATCAAGAGGACTAAAATAAAAATCTCTTGAAATTTTCCATCATGGCCATGCTCTGCCATAGTAAATTCACTGAACCCAAACTCAGAGCGTCCGCCTCCAAGCGTCGCGACGCCCTTGTTTCCAAGGAATTCATTATCCTATGCCTTGAAGCGAAGAGATTTCCCAGGCCCTGAAAATTCAAATCGCGCTTTGCGGTATCGCGCGAAGCAGTGCCGTCATGACAACAAGCAAAACGCCCCGGAAGCTTGCCGCTCCGGGGCCTGGAGTATCATTGCAACAGGCGGGTATCGACTGTCGGATAAAATGATGCGCCGATTCGGGTACTGGTCACAAAGTCTTCAGCCCCGCCTCGATCTGCGTCCGGCGCTCTTCCAGGAAGGGTGGCAGGGCGAGGCTTTCGCCGAGTGTCTCCATCGGTTCATCGACATCGAAACCGGGACCATCTGTCGCGATCTCGATGAGGATGCCGTTCGGCTCGCGGAAATACAGCGAGCGGAAGTAATGGCGATCCACAGGCCCGCTGGAGGGCAGCCGAAGCGCGGCGAGGCGCTGGGCCCAGGCCGCGTATTGCGCGCGATCGGGTGTGCGGAAGGCGATGTGATGCACGCCGCCCGCCCCCTGCCGCGCCGGCGGCAGACCGGGTTCGGTGACGAGTTGCACCTCGGCATCCGGCCCGCCCGCGCCCATCTCATAGACCTTCACCTTGCGCCCGTTCTCCTCGAATGCGCGCACGGGGCGCATTTCCAGAACCTGCGTCAGCACGAGATCCGTCGGCGCCGGATCGGGTACGCTCAGGGTGATCGGGCCGAGCCCGCGGACCTGGAACGCCGCCGGTACCGGGCTCTTCTCCCAGATTTCGCCGGCTCCTGCGCCGCCGTCATCGACGAGGCTCAGGCGCTGGCCTTCCGGATCCTCGAAATCGAGGCTTTCGCGCCCGTCGCGGTTGATGATGCCGCCGTGATGCACATTGTGCTCGTCGAAGCGCCCGGTCCAGTATTCCAGCGCCGCGCGCCCGGTGACGCGCAAGGCGGTGCGGGTGATGGCACGGGTGCCGCGCTCCTCGCGCGGGACGGGCCATTCGAAGAAAGTGATGTCACTGCCCGGGCTGGCGCGCCCGTCACCGTAGAAAAGGTGATAAGCTGAAGTGTCGTCCTGGTTCACGGTCTTCTTCACGAGGCGCATGCCGAGCACTTGCGTGTAGAAGGCGTGATTACCCGGCGCATCCGCCGATATCGCGGTGAGGTGATGGATTCCGGTGAGTTGCATCGCTTGGTACTCCTGCTGTCATCATGCAGGAAAACTTGCGCATTCGCAAAACACAATGCCATAGCCGCAAGGTCAACTCGTCAGGCGTGCAAAGACCATCGGCATCCGGAATCGATCGTGATCCAATACCAGCGGTGATCAATGCGCCGGCATCGGCTCGCGCTCCGCCGCCGCATCCGGCAATGTCACGGTAAACACTGCGCCTTCTCCCGGATCGCTCTCGATGCTCAGCCGCCCGCGATGGCGCGCCACGATATGTTTGACGATGGCGAGGCCCAGTCCCGTGCCGCCCTTCTTGCGGCTCGTCGCGATATCGGCCCGGTAGAAGCGCTCGGTGAGGCGCGGCAGGTCGTCGCGTGCGATGCCGGGACCGTAATCACGGATATTCAGGGTCCAGGCCCGCCCTGCTGCTTCCGGGGGCGTCAGGGCGATATCGACGCGTCCGCCGGAACCGCCGTATTTCACCGCATTCTCGACGAGGTTCTCGACGAGCCGCAGCAACTCGTCGCGATCACCGCAAACCATGGCCGGGCCGTGAGGCAAGGCCTCGTGGAAAGTGACGCCTTCGTCTTTCGCCAGCGGCGCGAGCGTGTCGAGGATCTGGCGGATCACCGACATCAGGTCGATCGCTTCCGTCGGCGCCAGATGGGCGCGCAACTCGATGCGCGAGAGCGAGAGCAGTTCGTCGATCAGCCGCGTCATCCGCAGGGCCTGTTCGCGCATGATGGCAAGAAAGCGCGCGCGCCCCTGTGAATCATCACGGGCCGGGCCTTCCAGCGTCTCGATGAAGCCGAGCACGGAGGAGAGCGGGGTGCGCAATTCATGGCTGACATTGGCGATGAAATCGACGCGCATGCGCTCGATCCGGTGTGCATTGGTGAGATCGCGGAAATACAGCATCACCGCTTCCTCGTCCTGCTCCGACCCGGAGGCGATGTCGAGCGGGCCTAGCAGCAATTCGAAGGCCCGCTCGGTGGGCAGGCGTTGGGTATAGCTCACACGGGTCGGTGCGCGGGTGCGCAGGACCTGCTCGATCCCGCCCAGCACTTCCGGCGCGCGCAGGGCATAGGCGATCGGCGCACGCCGGCGCATGGCGGGAAAGAGATTCTGAGCCGCGGAATTGGCTTCGCGCACGCGCGCGCCACGATCGACGAGAATCACCGGATCGGGAATATTGGCCAGCAGAGCCTCGGCGACGGCAATCCGCTGATCGGCGGAAACCCGCAGGCGTTGCCGGGTCGTGCGTGCGCGGGTCACGGCGATGGCAATGGCGAGTGCCGTCGCGGTAGCGGCCACGGTGAGAAGAATCCAGCTGAAACCGTAGAACAGTGTCGCAGTCGCAACCAGCGCCACACTCGTCACCGCCGCACCGATCGCCGCCCCACGCCATGCCGCGCGTTCCAGCGCGCGCGTGTCGAATCCACCGGAATCCGCGCCGGTCGCGGGCCCGTCAGCGCCATTGCTCCGCCCGACCGTGCCGGAAGGCAGGAAGGGTGGCGGCGTATACTGGTTCATCGGCTCACCCGGTTCCTGTTCGTGCATGCCGGTTCCCCGCCTCGTCGGTATCCGGATTTGCCTGCGTGTATCACCGCACAGGCAGGTCGGAGAGGCAAACGTGATTCGGGGAGCGAGTATGCGACGAGGAAACCACGACGATACGACAGTATTGCGACAATCGCCCGCAATTTGAGGGAAATCGTCATGATTGTCATCATGGCGTCATCGCCCTCGCCTCACGCAGGCGAGGTCAGTGTCCTTCATAGGATATCAGCGTGCGCACCTCGACATCCATCGCCCGCAACCGCTCTGCGCCCCCGAGTTCCGGCAGATCGATGATGAAGCAGGCTGCGACGATCTCCGCACCGAGCCCGCGCAGCAGCTTCACCGCCGCTTCCGCCGTGCCGCCGGTGGCGACGAGATCATCGACAAGGACCACCTTCTCGCCGGCGACGAGGGCATCGGCATGCATCTCGATCTCGTCGGTGCCGTATTCGAGGGCGTAGGCGACGCTCACCGTGCGATGGGGCAGCTTGCCCTTCTTGCGGATCGGCACGAAGCCGGCGGAGAGCTGATGCGCCACCGCGCCGCCCAGGATGAAGCCGCGCGCCTCGATACCGGCGATCTTGTCGACCTTGCCGCCGACATAAGGATGCACCAGCGCATCCACCGCCCGCCGAAAGGCGCCGGCATCACCCAGCAGCGTGGTGATGTCGCGAAACATGATTCCCGGCTTGGGATAATCGGGAATGGTGCGGACAGCGTTTTTGAGGGCAGCTTCGAAGCTCGGATCCATTTCGCTTCCTCTCTGGCGGGTGGATGGTTTCGGGGCGGTACAGCGCCGCTTCAAACTTGCGATCAGTTTTGCGATCAAACTTGCGATCAGTCTTGCAGGACGCGCCCGGCGACGGCGTCGAGCTTCTTCATCAGTTCTGGATCACGCGCTTCCGGGGCGGTGATGATCGCCACCTCGAGAGCATTGTGCGAGCCGTTCGGGCAGGGCTCGCGTTCGGTGGGGAAATCGCGCGCCATGCGCGCCACGAGCCGCGCGGCGTTCTCGGCATTGGCGCGCAGGACCTTGACCACGGCGGCGACGTCGACCGCATCGTGGCCGTCATGCCAGCAATCGTAATCGGTGACCATCGCGACGGTGGCATAGGTGATCTCGGACTCGCGGGCGAGCTTGGCCTCGGGCATGTTGGTCATGCCGATCACGTCATAGCCGAGATTCTTGTAGGTGACGGATTCCGCATAGGACGAGAATTGCGGCCCCTCCATGCAGACATAGGTGCCGTTACGCACATGGGCGATGCCCTCCGACTCGGCGGCTTCGGCAAGCCGCGCCTGCAGGGCGGAGCCCACCGGATGCGCCATCGAGACATGCGCCACACAGCCCTTGCCGAAGAAAGAGGATTCGCGCTTGTGGGTACGGTCTACGAACTGGTCGACGAGAACGAACAGCCCCGGATGCAGCGCTTCGCGAAACGAGCCACAGGCCGAGAGCGATACGATGTCGGTCACGCCCGCGCGCTTCATCGCATCGATATTGGCGCGGTAGTTGATATCCGAGGGCGAGACCTTGTGGCCGCGCCCGTGTCGGGGCAGGAAAGCGATCTGCGTCTGGCCGATGCGCCCGAAGCGCAGGGCATCCGAAGGCTCGCCCCAGGGCGAGGCGATGTGCTCCTCGCGCACATCCTCCATTCCGGGCAGGTCGTACACACCCGAACCGCCGATCACCCCCAGTACCGCCTTCGCCATCACCGCTCTCCCTCGCTGCGTGGAATGCCTTCATTTGCCTGCAAATGCCCGGTTTCGCAAGGCCGGGACCGCGCAAGCATGCACCAGTTATGAGCACAGTTTCCAATTGCTCTGGACGCCAGCCCGGGCTTGCGCGAGAATCGCAGGTCAAGAATGCGCATCCCGGGAGGATGTCACAGGAGGACGTCATGGTCGCACAGATCCATCTCTTCCGTTGTCTGGAAGACAATATCGGCGCGCTGATCCGCGATCCTGTCAGCGGTGCCTGCGCAACGATCGACGCATCTGACGAGCCCGCCATTGCGCGAGCGCTCGCGGAAACTGGCTGGGAACTCACCGATTGTCTCGTTACCCATAGCCATTGGGACCATGTGCAGGGGCTCGAAGCGCTCAAGGCGCGCACCGGCTGCCGCATCGTCGCCCCCGCTTCCGCCGGCGATGTCGCGGAAATGGCCGATACCATCGTACGCGAGGGTGACACTGTCTGCGTCGGTGAAATGGCCGCGACCATCTGGGAGACGCCTGGCCATTGCGCCGATCACGTCATCTATCATTTCGCCACCGATCACCTCCTGATTGCCGGCGATGTGCTCTTCGTGATGGGGTGCGGGCGCGTCTTCGGCGGTGATTTCGATGCGTTGCACCGGGCGCTGGAGCGGGTGCGGGCCCTCCCCGACGGAACGGTGGCGATCGTGGGCCACGATTACACCCTCGCCAATGCCCGTTTCGCGCTCAAGGTCGAGCCGCACAACGCCGCGCTGGTCGAGCGGGCCCGCGAGGCGCAGGAGCGGGCGCAAGCCGGGGACCTGTTCGGAATGACCACGATCGGCGAGGAGAAAGCGACCAACCCGTTCCTGCGCGTGCACGAGCCCGCCGTTGCAGAAGCGGTCGGGCTTGCCGGCGGTGTGCCCGACGCGGTATTCCGGGTTTTGCGTGAATGGAAGAACAGGGGTTGAAGAATATGGCGCATGCCATTGGCGGGCTTACCGCCGAAGACGTGATCACGCGGCTTGATCTGAAGCCGCATCCGGAAGGCGGCTATTTCCGCGAGACCTTCCGCGATCCACTCACTGATGCGAACGGGCGCGCGGTCTCGACCGCGATCTATTATCTGCTGGGTCTCGGCGAAGTCTCCGAATGGCATCGCGTCGATGCCACCGAGATCTGGCACTACCATGCCGGAGCGCCGATGGTGATCACGCTCTCACGAAATGGTCATGACGCGCAGGCGCGCCATCTGGGGCCCGATCTGATGAACGGGCAGGAGCCCCAGATCATCGTGCCGGCCAATCACTGGCAGACGACGACCTCGCTCGGTGCCTGGACGCTGGTGGGGTGCACCGTCGCCCCGGGCTTCGATTTCGCCGGTTTCGAGATGGCCCCGCCCGGCTGGCGCCCGATGCCGCGCGAGGGCGGGTGAGGGCTCGCGCGCCTGGCCCGGCGGGTCTCGAGGAGCGCGCGCTCAATGCCTGGCCGGCTTTGCAGAGCCTGATCCTGGACGGCTGGCTGGTGCGCTTTGCCGACGGCTATACCAAACGCGCGAATGCGGCCTGCGCCCTGCCCGCCGGTGCGGGCGCTCTCGCGCCTGCGGGTGCGGCGATCGAGGATCTCTATCGCCGCCACGGCCAGACGCCGATCTTTCGCCTCACGCCCTTCGCGACGCCCGGGGACGAAGCCTGGCTGGACGCGCGCGGTTATGAGCGGATCGAGCCGACCAGCGTGATGCTCTGCGGCGATCCCGCCACGCATGCACGTCCGGAGCCAGGCCTGCACATCGCAGCCACCCCCGACGAAGCCTGGCTCGCCGGTTTCGTCGCCGGCAATCGCCATGGCAGCGGCATCCGCCCCACTCTCACCGCGATGCTCGCTGCGATCCGGAGCGAGGCCTTCTATGCCACGCTTCTGCAGGACGGCGCGCCCTGCGGCTACGGGCTCGCGGTGATCGAACGCGGTTGTGTCGGGCTTTTCGATATCCTCGTCGAAGCGCGCCTGCGCGGGCGCGGTTTCGGGCGCAGGCTCGTCGCCGGCATGCTGGACGAGGCGCTGCGCCGTGGCGCGGGCACGGCCTATCTGCAGGTTCTGGAGACGAATACCGCTGCTATCGGGCTGTA
>NZ_DATGCW010000369.1:0-6325 GCF_035311605.1 Saliniramus sp. | reverse complement strand
AGGCGCGTCGCCCCCCATCTGCTTGGCGAGAATATAGCCGCCGCTGGCCGTGGGCACGGTGGTGGCGATGGCGACGATGGCGAGATCATCCCCGCTCACGCCGGCCAGCCGCGCGATGGTTATGGCGATCACGGGCAGCAGGAACAGCTTCAGCCCGATCGAGAGCCAGTGCGGCGCGCGCGGGCGGGCCAGGCGGCGCATGTCGAGCCCGGCCCCGACCACCAGCAGGCCGGCGGCGAGCGCCGCATTGCCGAGTATGCCGATGGTGCTTCCAATGAAGCCGGGAATCGGCAGGCCGGTCACGTTGAGCACGATCCCCGTGACCGACGACCAGATGAACGGGTTGGTCACGATCGTGCGTGCGATCATGGCCGGGCTCTGGGGTGTGCCGGAAGCAAAGCGCACCAGCACACCGATGGCAAGCAGGTTGAGCAACGGAATCATCGCCGCCACCGCGACCGCCATCAGCGCGAGCCCGATCTCGCCATACATCGCCCCCGCCACGGCGAGCCCCACGAAGGTGTTCCAGCGCGTGCAGCCCTGAAACAGCGAGGTGAAGGCCGGCCCGTCGATGCGCAGGCGCGCGAGCAGGACGCTGCGCAGGGCGAGCAGCAGCGAGGCGATCAGGAGGATCGCGGCGATCATCGCCCCGCCCATGCCCAGCACCGGCACTTCCGACAGGTCCGCCCGCGCGAGCGTGTTGATGATGATGGCGGGAAAGAAGATGACATAGGTGATCCGCTCGATCCCCGGCCAGTGACGCTCCTCGACAAAACCGCTCACGCGCGCGGCCCAGCCGGCAATGATCACCAGAAATACCGGGACGAGCGAAGCGAGAACGGAACCCATGAAGCTGTCGGCCTTTTGAAATCGGGCGATGCGCATATGCAGCGGCACAGTTCGCCGCAGGCACAGGCGCTGTCAATGCGCGTTTCGCGATGTGCGATTCGGGGTTCGCGCGTGTCTTCGGGCAGGTAAGGTATCGTCAGGGAGATCATCTGATGGAGCAAGCCGCCTCTCTCGCACGCTTCCTCACGGCGCAGGAGAATGTCTTCGATACCGCCTGTGCCGAGCTGGAAGCCGGATGCAAGCGCTCGCACTGGATGTGGTTCGTGTTTCCGCAATTGCGTGGTCTCGGGCGCAGTCCAATGGCGCATTTCTACGGTATCGCCGATCCGGACGAGGCACGCGCCTATCTTGCCGATCCGGTCCTCGGGGCGCGTCTGCGCCATTGCGTGACGCTTCTGCTGAAGCATCGCGACAAGCCCATCCGCGCCATCCTCGGCTCCCCCGATGATCAAAAGTCACGCTCCTGCCTGACCTTGTTCGAGGCCATCGCCTATGATGAGCGTGATCGGGCGCTGTTCGCCGAGGCGCTCGATGCGTTTCATGACGGTGCGCGCGATGACCGCACGCTGGCGATGCTGGAGGGTGAGTGGGGTTGACGCCCCCTCTACCCGCCAAGCAATGCCGCCGGTGGATCCTGCGGGCGGAAATCGCGGGGGCGGTTGAGGCGCACGATCGGGAGCATCTGCCACAGGCCGGCAGCGCCGATGAACAGGCCGATGGCGATCGCCGCCCCTTCGCCTTCCCGCAGCGCGAAGATCACGAAATAGGCGATGGCGAGGAAGATCGCGATCGTCGTCACGATCAGCGCGCCCCAGACGAAGGGTGTGCGCCCGGCTGTGAAGCGCGCCTGCGGATTGGCGCGAGCGATGGCGGGGAGAAGTGCCCTCACGAAGGCCGCATAGGCCTCCTCCTGGCGATCGGCGAAGACCATCGAGCGAAAATTCACCGAATGCAGTGACAAGCTCCCGCCGCTCGCAAGCCGCAGGCGGGTGCGGTAGAGCTTTTGCGCGAAGGAGCGCGGCTCGTAGGTCAGGCGCGCTTCGGTGATCTGCGACAGCGGTATGGCCTGCTCGCTGCCCAGCCGCTCCACGATCAGCCGGTTCCCGCGCAATTGGAACGAGACCGGCATGCTCGCCGGTCGCGGCGCGTGCAGATAATGGGGTTCGTCTGCTGAAATGTCATCCTTGCGGGCCATGCTGCCTGTTCCGATGCGCGTCGCCGGTGATCGCAACCCCTGCTTTAGGCGCACGGGTGCAGCTCTGGCAAGGATTCGCGCGCCCGGCGCGACCGGGACCTCGAGCCGCGTGTCGCGGTGTTCCAGTTTGACTTGCCAATGTTTGATTAATGTTCTATTTTGTTCTCATGAATGAAGGAGATTCGCGATGAAGCCGAATCATCTGCAACACCGTGATTGGCGCGAACGTCTCGATCAGCGCATCGCCGCGCGTCCGGCTTCCGTGGATCCGCGGATGCGGCGCGGGCGTGGCGCGGTAACGAACGAGACCGGACGTTTCGAGCGTGTCGAGCGTGAGGCCTTCGACGATTCCTGGGATATTCCCGAGGAAGTCGCGCCGCTGCGCACGGAAGTGACGCATGAGCGCCCGAAGACGATCATCACGCGCAACGCCTCCCCCGATCTCGGCTTCGACCGCTCGATCAACCCGTATCGCGGCTGCGAGCACGGTTGTTTCTACTGCTTTGCGCGGCCCAGCCATGCTTATCAGGGGCTCTCGGCCGGGCTTGATTTCGAGACGCGGCTCTTCGCGAAGCCCGATGCACCAGCCTTGCTCGAGCAGGAACTGGCGGCGCGCGGCTACAGCCCGCGCACCATCGCCATCGGCACCAATACCGACCCGTACCAGCCGATCGAGAAGCGCATGGAGATCACGCGCGGCATTCTTGAAGTGCTCGCGCGTACGCGTCATCCGGTCGGGATCGTCACCAAATCCGGGCTCGTAGCTCGCGATCTCGACATTCTCGGGCCGATGGCCGAGCAAGGGCTCGTCAAGGTAGCGATCTCGCTGACGACGCTCGATCCGCGCCTCTCGCGCAAGATGGAGCCAAGGGCGGCGGCGCCGGGCGTGCGGCTCGAGACCATCCGGCGGCTGCGCGCGGAGGGGATTCCGGTCAGCGTCCTGGTGGCGCCGGTCGTGCCGGCCATCAACGATCACGAGATCGAGCGCCTGCTCGACGCTGCTTACGAGGCCGGCGCCCGCGAGGCGGGCTACGTCATGCTGCGCCTGCCGCATGAGGTAAAAGCGCTTGCGCGCGACTGGCTCGCCGAGCATTTCCCCCAGCGGGCACAGCACGTCATGTCGCTGGTGCAGGACATGCAGGGCGGCAAGGATTACGATTCCCGCTGGGGCGTGCGCCAGAGCGGCACCGGGCCGATCGCCTGGGCGATCGGGCGGCGCTTCGAGATTGCGGCCAACCGGCTTGGTTTCAATGCGGAACGCGTGAGGCTGCGCACCGATCTGTTCTGCAAGCCGGCCCGCTCGGCACCAGGCCAGCTGGCCCTGTTCTGAGTGCCGTGATCCCGGCTTCCCGCAACCCGTGCCGGGCTCACTGTCCGAACACGGTGTTGAGCTGGGCGCTGACCATGACGAAGGTGGTGCGCTTGGGCACCTCCTTGAGGCGGGTGGCGCCGATATAGGTCATCATCGAACGCACGCCGCCCGTGATTTCCTGCATCGTATCGTCTACCGGGCCACGATAGGTCACCTCAACCGTCTTGCCTTCCGAGGCGCGGTAATGCGCGACGCCGCCGGAATACTTCTTCATCGCGGTATCGGAGGACATTCCGTAGAACACCATGGATTTCGCCCGGCGTTCGCCGTCGACATCCGCGTAGACAATCTCGCCCTCGCATTCGTCATGGCCTGCGAGCATGCCGCCGAGCATGACGAAATCCGCGCCGCCGCCATAGGCCTTGGCGATGTCGCCCGGCACGGTGCAGCCGCCATCGGCGCAGACGAGTCCCTTGAGCCCGTGTGCTGCATCAGCGCATTCGATCACGGCAGAGAGCTGCGGATAACCCACACCCGTCATCTTGCGTGTGGTGCAGACAGAACCGGGGCCGATCCCCACCTTGACAATATCAGCGCCGGCGAGCACCAGCGCCTCGGTCATGTCGCCGGTCACCACATTCCCCGCCATGATCACCGCATCCGGATTTTCATCCCGCGCCTGCGCGACCATTTCGACGAATTTCTCGGTATAGCCGTTGGCGACGTCGAGGCAGATCATGCCGATCGGCGCGCGGCGCTTGACGGCGCGGAATTTCTCCCAGTCGGCCTCCGCCGTGCCGAGCGAATAGAAGGCGTGCTGCGGCTCGCCGCTCGCGAAAAAATCAACGAGCAGGTCTTCCGGATAATGCTTGTGCAAAGCCACGAGGGCGCCGTGACGTGCGAGCGCGCGCGCCATCGGCATCGTGCCCACCACATCCATATTCGCCGCGATCATCGGAAAGCCCCGCCATTCCCGACCCGTATGGGCGAAACGAAAGGCGCGCTCGATCTCGACCTCGGCGCGCGAGCCGAGCGTCGAGCGCTTGGGGCGGATCAGCACGTCCTTGAAGTCGAGTTTCGGTTCGTTTTCGATGCGCATGGCGATACTCGTCCGGTCATTGCAGATCGGCACGCCGTCATTCCGGGCGTGCCGGCCTGATCCTAGCATGCCTGCGGCGGCTTATCGCAAGGGGTAACCGGGCAGGGCATGATGCGCGCAAATGCCAGCGGCGATGCGTCATCTTCCCATGCATACGCGTTGCTTTATGCTGAACGGATTATGAGAAAGGTGTCGCCATGCGCGAACTCTACCGCAAGCCCCTGATCAGGCTTTTCATCGTCAACGGCGCCTTCGGAGCGCTGCTCGGCGTGATGTTCGTCGCTCTCGCCTACGCCTTCGATCTGCGCGGCCTCGGGACGCTGGTTGCAAATTCGGATGTCGCGGTGCTCGCGCTCGTGATCCTCACCTTCAGCGTCTCGGCGACGTTTGCCGGCGCGGCGATCGGCACCGCGGTGATGCTCCTGCCCGAGCGCGAGGAGGACGACAAGGCCTATGGCGGCGTCGATGCCGACGGCAATCCGCGCCGGCCCCGCTGGTAAGCTGCTTCGAGATCCACATCGACTGGCAACTTCCCTAGAGGAATTTGTGATTGTTCATGGTTGCGTCAGCGTGGCCGTAAGCTCCGGTAAAGCATTGGTTGGTAACTCAATGGTCGGCCAATTTTCCTGCCGGGGGTTACCATGCTTGCCAGATTATCCGTATCGCTGAAAGCGGTCGCAATCGTCTTCCTGATGGCGATCGCGACGCTTGCCATCGCCTTCACAGCCTATCAGGGTCTCGAAACGCTCGCGCAGGGTGCGCAGGAAATCCATGGCAAGACGGGTGAGGTGCGCCGTGCCGGGGCGCTGAGCGAAAACGCGATCGAACTTTCGCGCGCGGAGATGGAAATCGCTTCCAACCCCTCGCGCGTGGCGATGATCATCCCTGCGATCGAGGAAGCCGATGGCGCCTTCCGCGCCGAGCTCGATGCACTGACGGCGAGCGCCGATTCCGCTCAAGGGGCGCTGCTGGAGGAGGTCGCGCGGCTTTACGGTCAATATCATCAGGGTGTGCTCGAAACCATCGACATGGCCGAGACCTTCGCGACATCGGATATCGTCGAAAGCCAGCTCTATGTGCTGGGTACGATCGATCGCAATCGCAATTTCATGGCGGAGTTGCGCGAAGGTCTCGCCGCCTTCACGGATCACACCGACCGCGAGAGTGCGGCAGTCGCCGACCGTGCCGATAATGTTGCGACGAACACGGTGTCCATGCTCGTGACGATTGCACTTGCGGGCATCCTGGGCGGTGCGTTGGCCGGGCTCGCCATCGCCCATTGGGGTATTGCCCGTCCGCTGCATCGCAGCGTCGCGGATATTCGCCGGCTGGCTTCCGGCGAATTCGACGTCGCGATTTCCGGCATGAATCGCCGCGACGAAGTCGGTGCGATTGCCCGTGGCATCGACGATTTCCGCGCATCCCTCGCCGCGAAGGCCGAGGCTGATCGCCGGATGGAGCAGGAGCGCGAGGCTGTGCTCGTCGTCGAGCGCCGCAAGGCGACGGAGGATCTCGCTGCGCGATTCGAGGAAGCGGTGGGCTCCATCGTCAATGGCGTCGCGGAAGCCGCCGCCGAGCTCGAACAGGCCGCACAGGCCCTCACTGGCGCCTCGCAGACATCCCGCGAGCGCGCTACCAGCGTCGCGGCAGCCTCCGAGCAGGCATCAACCAATGTCGGCATGGTCGCGGCGGCTGCCGAAGAACTGGCTTCCTCGGTGGACGAGATCGGGCGCCAGGTCAGCCAGTCCACCGAGATTTCCCGCGAGGCGCAGGATCGCGCCAGCGGCACCGTGACGCAGGTCCGCACCATGGCCGATACCGCCCAGCGCATCGGCGACATCGTGGCCCTGATCGAGCAGATCGCTGACCA
>NZ_DATGCW010000368.1:0-2228 GCF_035311605.1 Saliniramus sp. | reverse complement strand
CACCCCCTGGGCCTTCGCAAGCAATCTGGACCTGACGCCCCGCGTCGACCAGTACACCATCGCCATGATGGTCCGCCCCGCCGAGTGAGGCGATCACGTTAGACGAAAATCATCGGTCGCCCACGGGCGGCCGGTTGCTTTTGATGGTCGCCTTGACGATTGCCTTGCGCGGCGCGATTTTACGGCGATGAAACGCCCTTATTTCGCCTACGGCTCCAATCTCGAACTCCATGACTGGAGCGCCTATTGCCGTCGCCACGGGCTCCGAGCTGACGGGCTGCAACCGCTGCACCCCGCCGTCGCGCCCGATCACACGCTGGCCTTCACCCGCTACTCGCAAAAGCGCGAGGGCGGCGTGCTCGACATCCTGCCGCGTCGCGGTGCCGCCGTTCCGGGTCTGCTGTTTTCCGTGTGCGATGCGACGCTCGCCGCACTCGATCACAAGGAGGGTGCACCGCGTGTCTATGAGCGGGTGCCGATCACCGTGCTCGATGAACACGGCGCTGAGATCGAAGCTTTCACCTATCGGGTGAGGCCGCAGGATCGTGTCCCCTTCGTGGCACCGCATGCAGATTATCGCGCGGTTTGCGCGGCAGGGCGCGCGGCGTTCGGCATCGATGCGAGCATCCTCGACGATGCGGCAGCGGGGCGTCCGTCAGGAGATATCCATACTGCGTTCGTCTATGGCACGTTGATGCGCGGTGAGCGCGGAGATCATCACTGGTCGCATGAGACGAGGCCGCCGGAACCGCGCCCGGCGCGGGTAACGGGCCTGCTCAAGGATTGTGGGCCTTATCCGGGTATGGTGCGTCCGGTGCCGCAGGAGGGAAGCAAGGATGCGCAGGTGCGTGGCGAATTGCTCGCCTTTGCCGATATCACGAGCGTTCTTGATGCTTTCGACGGTTATGAGGATTTCGGCGGTTACGGGGCGCCCGGCAATGTCTATCGCCGCGTGCCCGTGACGGCGCGGGAGGAGGCGGCATCGGAAGCGGATACCGCAATCACCGCCTGGGCCTATATCCTGCTCGACCATGACCATTTTCCGATCATTGCCGGCGGTTGCTGGCGCAGTCACAGGCGTGCAGGCTGAGCTTGCGTCAGCGCCTTTGGCACAGGTTGGTCTGCGCGTTTGACGCTTAAGCTATCCTGCTTCGCCTGTATGATCCTGTTTCGATGACAGCGCCCCAGCGGGCAGGAGGGTATGCCATGACTGGTCCCGCGACTCTCGACATCGCCGATCTCGGCGCACGCATCCCCGACGGCGCGCATCTCGCGATCGCGCCGGATTACAGCGGCTGCGCCATGGCCGTGATCCGCACGCTGCTGCGCCGGCGCATCCGCGGTCTGCGGCTCGTGGCCGTGCCGACTGCGGGGTTCCAGGCCGATATGCTCATCGGCGCCGGATGTGTCGCGGAAATCGAAGCCGCAGCCGTCTCGCTGGGTGAATACGGCCCCGCGGGACGGTTCAACGCAGCCCTGCGCGCGGGCAGAATCATCATGCGTGACGCCACCTGTCCTGCCATCCATGCCGGGCTGCAGGCGGCGGAGAAGGGGATCCCCTTCATGCCGCTGCGCGGCATCATCGGCTCCGATCTCGTGGCGCAGCGCCCGGACTGGAAGCTCATGGACAATCCCTATGCCCCGCAAAGCCGCGATCCGATTTTGCTGGTGCCGGCCATAACCCCGGAAATCGCGCTGTTCCATGCCCCTGCTGCTGACCGAAACGGCAATGTCTTCATCGGTGTGCGGCGCGAACTCATGCTGATGGCCCACGCCGCGCGGCGTACGCTCGTCAGTGTCGAGCGTATCGTGGATACCGATTTCCTCGCCGACGAAGCGCGTGCGGGGGCCACCATTCCCGCGCTCTATGTCGAGGCGATCGCGCAGGCGCCGCGTGGTTCCGACCCGGTCGGCCTTTTCGGTGCTTATGGTGCGAACGAGGCGGCGCTCGGCGCCTATGCGCAGGCATCGCGCGATGATGGCGCCTTTGCCGCCTGGCTCGCGGGGGTCGACGCTGACGTATCGCAGACGGTGCTGGCATGAGCGCTGCGACCGACATCCACATGCGCGAGATCCTGATCGCGCGCATCGCGACCATGCTCGATGGCTGTGGCCATGTCGCGGTGGGGGCAAGTTCGCCGATACCTGGTGCTGCGGCTTTGCTGGCGCAGGCGCGAAGCGCCGGGGCGATGCGCGTCTCGGTGCTGGGCAGCACACGGCACAATTTC
>NZ_DATGCW010000367.1:0-4521 GCF_035311605.1 Saliniramus sp. | reverse complement strand
CTCGTTTACACCGAGAGGGTCGGCGGTTCGAGCCCGTCACCGCCCACCATATATTCCGCGTCGGTCATGATCGCATCCGCCATGAGGCGGTATTGCGTCGTCAGAAGCGATGTCCACTGATGTCCCCGCTCCTGGGCTGCCAATTGGCGCCAGCTGTACAGTCGGTTTGCGTACTCGAAGTGCAGGCTTTCCTCAGCGGCCTGCGCGTGCGCCGGCGCGAAAAACCCTACGGAATTCTGCGCCGGTTTTCGGGCCGTATAGTATAGGGCGCCGCGCAGAGCAGGGCCGCAGCGATGAATGTCTTACGCAGATGGGGCAGACGAAACGGCATGGTGTTTCTTTGATCGATTCTAATACGATCAAAGAATGATTCATTATGGTTGATACAAATTAAATCATTGATTGTGTCGCGCCGCCGCCATCGCGGCTACCGGCGATCCGGGACCGTCATTTTCCGAATGGAGCCCTTCGGAGAAAGCCTCGGACGCGGGCGATTGAATCCCGCTCGCCTCCCGATAGAGCAAATTCGGCAGAGGAGCGGAAATGAACGCGCTCCCATCGTTTTCGATACCCATCCGGCTTTTCCGTTTGGCGGCGACCGGTGCATCGAAGGCCGGATCCGTAACATGCGGCTGGCCTGACGACGGGTGCCCCCCCCGCGCGGACACCGCCCCACGACATGATGTGGACGGGTGGGGGCGCCTGGCCGGATCGCGAAACGCCCGGCGGCTACCGTTTGCCCGGTGATTCTCTGAAAGGCAAGGCTCGCCACCTTGCAACTGCGATGTACAAGCTGTTGAAAAACGGCATGAAAGATCATTTTCATGCTTCTTTCGTCTTCGCATGATCCTATCTGGCGAGGGGGAGCGTCTTCGCGATTGTGCAAGGCGGGACGCTTCGCTATAAGGCACCCAAGCCGAGGGGGCAGCCGACGGCGCGCAGGCGCCGCAAGGGCGAACGACAAAGGATCACGATGACGAACACGGTTATCGAAACGTCCTATCGTCCGAGTGAGGACGAACCGTTCATGAACGAGCGCCAGCGCGAATATTTCCGGCGCAAGCTCATCCAATGGAAGCAGGACATTATCCGGGAAGCGGCAGTGACGTTGACCACGCTGCAGAACGAGAACGAGAATCATCCCGACATCGCCGATCGCGCCTCATCCGAAACGGATCGCGCGATCGAGTTACGCGCCCGCGATCGCCAGCGCAAGCTGATCGCGAAGATCGATGCCGCTCTGGCGCGGATCGAGGATGGCAGCTACGGCTACTGCGAAGAGACCGGCGAACCGATTTCTCTCAAGCGACTGGAAGCGCGGCCGATCGCCACCCTGTCGTTGGAGGCGCAGGAGGCTCACGAGCGCAATGAGCGGGTCCATCGTGACGATTGAGCGCGTCGTGATAAGGCGTTAAGCAGAGGGCGGATCGGGGGGTCTGCCGGTTTGACCCGGCATTCCGTCCATCGAGATCGGGTGCCGCAGGAGTGGTGGCAGGCCCGGTGAAGTGTGTTGCCGTCTGGCATGGCGCTGTGTCGCGATTATATTGGCGGGAATTCCTTGTTTTCGCCTCCTCGCGCCAATAGGTTTGTGCGTAACGAGGTTTGGTTGAACGCCTGAGGGCGTCCTGGGAGGTTGGTTATGAGCCCGAGTATTTGGCAAATCATCATCGTCGGCGTGCTGCTGGTCCTGCTATTCGGGCGCGGCAAGATCTCCGAAATGATGGGCGACGTGGCGAAGGGCATCAAGGCCTTCAAGAAGGGCATGAGCGAGGATGAAATCGCCGCTGCCGATGCCGAGGAGGAGAAGAAAGATCCCCCCAAGGCCATCGAGCATCAGAACACGGCGACTGCCGAGACCAAGGACAGCAAGGTCACGCAGAAGAAGGCGGGCTGAGTCCGGCCTATCCGATGCGGTGACGCGAGAGCGCGGTGAGATGCGGCATGCCGGGCATGCCGGTGATTCGCCGCGCAGGCTGTGAGGCGGCGGAGCATGTTGAATTTCAGCTGGATGGAGATTCTGCTGATCGGAGCGATCGCGCTGATCGTGATCGGCCCGAAAGAGCTGCCCGGTACGCTGCGTACGATCGGGCGCATGATCGGCAAGGTCCGGCGGCTG
This sequence comes from Saliniramus sp., assembly GCF_035311605.1. Taxonomy (NCBI): domain Bacteria; kingdom Pseudomonadati; phylum Pseudomonadota; class Alphaproteobacteria; order Hyphomicrobiales; family Salinarimonadaceae; genus Saliniramus; species Saliniramus sp. The sequence goes on along the minus strand of NZ_DATGCW010000367.1, from coordinate 2,405 downwards.
GCTTCCGATTTTCAGGGACAGTTCAACGAGGCGCTGCGTGAGGCTGATCTCGACCATGTCCGCAAGGATCTCGACAACCTCAACAAGCAGACGACCCGGGCGCTGAACCCGGCCAAATCCGTGCGCGATGAATTCAGAAGTGCGCGTGACGAGGTCAAGGGCGCGATCGACGGGACGGGGACGAACGCCGCCGATGCCGGCGCGGAAGAAGCCGCTGGCGCGGAGACTGCGGCAGCGCGTACGGCTGAAGCGAAAACCGGCGCATCCGCCGCAACGGGTCAAGCTGCGCAAGCGAAAGCGTCTTCCACCGAGACGTCTTCAGCCAAACCGCCTTCTGCCAAGTCCCCTTCAGCCAAACCGCCTTCTGCCAAGTCGTCTTCTGCCAAGTCGTCTTCTGCGAAGCGCTCTTCCAGCAAGCCTTCTGCTGAAAAATCCACCGCCTCCAAATCTGCCGGGAGCAAATCCGGCACGGCGAAGGCGGCGGGATCGAAATCTGCTACCGGCGCGGGCAAGCCCGCCTCCGCCAAATCCAGCGCCTCCAAATCCGCCGCCAAAGCGACCGCCAGGGAAGAGAGCAAGACGTGACGACGCATGTGGACGAGGACGAGATCGAAGCGTCCCGCGCGCCTCTCATTGAACATCTCATCGAGCTGCGTCAGCGCCTGATCCGGGCGATGATCGCCTTCGTGGTGATGTTCGTCCTCTGCTTCACCTTCGCGCGCACAATCTACAACATCCTCGTCCAGCCCTATGTGCAGGCGCTCGCCACGCCGGAAGAGGCGCGGATGATCTACACGCACGGGCTGGAATATTTCTTCACCCAGCTGCAGGTCGCCTTCTTCGGCGCCGCCTTCCTCGCTTTTCCCTATGTCGCGATGCAGATCTACAAGTTCATCGCGCCGGGGCTCTATAAAAACGAGCGCAACGCCTTCATCCCCTATCTCGTGGCGACACCGCTTCTCTTCGCGCTGGGCGCGGCGGTGGTCTATTTCGTTGCAATGCCGCTCTTGATGTATTTCTCGGTGGGCATGCAGCAGCTCGCTGCCGAGGGCCAGCCGATGATCGAATTCCTGCCCAAGGTGGGGGAATATCTGTCGCTGATCATGATGCTGATCTTCGCCTTCGGCATCGTGTTCCAGCTGCCGGTGGTGCTGACGCTGCTCGCGCGGGCCGGGCTCGTCGATTCGGATTATCTCAAGGCGAAGCGCAAATATGCGGTGGTGCTGGTCTTCATCGTGGCCGCGTTATTCACGCCGCCGGACGTGATCAGCCAGTTCGCCCTTGCGGTGCCGACGCTGCTTCTTTACGAGGCAAGCATCTTCTCCGTCAGGATGGTCGAGAAGAAGCGGGCGGAGGCCGAGGCCGCGCGCGACGCCGAGATCTGACGCAGCTGGCGTCGATCTGGCGAGGTCAGTCCCGGCCCCGAGTCGATGAGCCATGCACGATATCCGCGCGATCCGCGAAAACCCCGATGGATTCGATCAGGCGCTGATGCGCCGCGACAAGAGCTTCGCCGGCACCGCTGCCGGGGTCGTCGCGCTCGATGACGAGCGCCGACGCATCATCGGCGAATTGCAAACTCTTCAGGAGACGCGCAATGCGCGCTCGAAGGAGATCGGCAAGGCCAAGGCTGCCAAGGACGAGGCGCGGGCGCAGGAACTGATGGCGGAGGTCTCCGCCCTCAAGGAGCGCGCACCGGCGCTCGAAGCCGACCAGCGCCGTGTCGAGCGCGAAATCCATGAGGCGCTCGCGGCTTTGCCCAACCTGCCCGCTGACGAGACGCCAAATGGCGCGGACGAGGCTGATAATGTCGAGAGGAGCCGCTACGGCACGCCTCGCAAAGGCGAGGCGGCGCAGCATTTCGAGCTCGGCGAGGCCATGGGCCTGATGGATTTCGAAACGGCGGCCAAGCTCTCCGGCTCGCGCTTCGTCGTGACCAAGGGCCAGATCGCGCGGCTCGAGCGGGCGCTCGGCCAGTTCATGATCGATCTGCATACGGGCGCTCACGGCTATACCGAGGTCAACCCGCCGCTGCTGGTGCGCGACGAGGCGATGTTCGGCACGGCGCAATTGCCGAAGTTCCGTGATGATCAGTTTGCTGCGAAGTCGATAGATTTTGATCGTTTTTGGAGCGACTATGAGGATGATCGCGAGTTTCAGTTCTCGCAGTTTGATCACGAAACGCCTGCGGAACAACGGCGCGAGGAGTCGCTTCGACGACAAGTTGAGTGGCGCAAGAAGCTCGAATCCGAAGAGTACAGCAAGGGGTTTTGGCTCATCCCCACAGCCGAAGTCCCGCTCACCAATCTCGTGCGCGAATCGATCCTCGCCGAGGAAGAGCTGCCGCTGCGCTTCACCGCGCTGACGCCGTGCTTCCGGGCGGAAGCCGGCTCGGCGGGGCGCGA
>NZ_DATGCW010000366.1:0-3332 GCF_035311605.1 Saliniramus sp. | reverse complement strand
CAAGTTCGCCATGATCGAGGCGCTGCACGCGACCGGCATCCCGGCGGCGCGGCAGGCGCTTTGCCGAAGCCGCAGCGAGGCCGAAGATTTCGCCCGACGGGTGGCCGGACGGATCGTCGTCAAGCCGCTCAATTCGGCCCTCAATGATGGCGTCTTCTTCTGTGACACGCCGCGGGCGGTCGCAGAGGCCTGTGCCGCCCTTCTCGGTCGGCGCAGCGTCTATGACACGCCCATCGATGCCGTGGTGGTGCAGAGCTATCTCGACGGGGAGGAATTCTACGTCAATACGATGAGCCGTGGCTCGGTGCATCGGGTCGCCGAAATCTGGCGTACAACGCATGTCTGCGCCAATGGCGTGCACAACCTGCTCGATTCGGCCGTCCTGCTGCCCGCCGGGGGTGAATTGCAGGCAGAACTGCGCACCTATGCCTTCGCTTGTCTCGACGCGCTCGGCGTAACCGACAGTCCGGCCCATCTCGAGATCCGGATGACGCGCGAGGGGCCGCGCCTCGTCGAGCTGGGGGCACGTCTCGTCGGCGGGCCGTTGTCGCGGATCGCACGCCTCGCCTCGGATGACAATCAGATCGATGCCATCGCCCGCGCCTATACCGCGCCGGAAGCCTTCAAGGCCACCGCAGCGCGCCCGTATCGCTGCGAGGGCAGCGTCTCCTGCACGGCATTGATCGCGCGCTGGCGCGGGCGCCTTCTCGGTTATCCGGGGCTTGCGCGCATCGAGGCGCTGGAGAGCTACAGGGAGGCGATTACCCTGCTTGCGCCGGGCGGAGACTTGCAGCCGACCGTCAATGATCTGACCTATCCAATGATGATCATTCTGGCCCATGGCGATGCCGCCGCGGTGATCCGCGATTCCCGAACCATTCGCCTGCTCGACGACAGGGACTTCTATGACCTCGCCCCGTGACTCCGCCTCCGGGGTCCCCGGGAAGGCCGGTCGTCCCTGGATCGTCCCGGGTGCGGTCTTCGTCCTCGGCTATACCCTGATGAATGCGGGAAAGTCGGTCTTCGAGGGCCATGTCCTGGTCTCCCTGACACCTGCATTCATAGCCTTCAACTGCTTCGTTCTCGCCCAGGTCGTCTATATCGGGCTGCACCGTGACAGGAAAGGGCTGATAAACCGGGTGCGGGCGCATCCGGGCAAGGTGCTGATCATCAACCTGACCACCCTCCTGAGCTGGCTGGCCGTGCTCTATGCACTGGCCTCCCTGGAACCGGTCGTCGTGAACGGTATCGTCGTGGGTGCCATTCCACTCGTCACGCTGGCGCTTGCACCCTGGTTGCGCCCGGCGATGCCGATCGTAACGGCGGAAAAGATCGCCGCGTTCGGCTGCAGTGCTTCCGTCATCGCGCTGACGATCGTCTCCATGCGGGGATTGTCGGGCCTCGGCGCACTCCCGCCCGTCGTCGTGGTCACGGGTTTGATCGCGGCGCTGCTCACGGCTTTCGGGGTCGCTACCAACACCTATGCGACGCGCGCGCTGACGGATGCGCAGTTCACTTCCGCAGATATCATGAGCCTGCGCTTTACCCTCCTGAATATCGCGGCAGCAGGCATTCTCTTCACGCAGGGGGGGTGGACGCCCTATACGGGCGAGGTGCTCGCGATCATTCTGGTCTTGACGGTCGTCGGCGTCTTCCTCGGCATCTACTGGCTGCAGATCGGCATTGCGCGGACCGAACCGATGACGGTGTCGCTGTTGTTTGCGACCAATCTGATCTTCACCTTCATCGTGCAGCTGCTCGACCCGCGTATCGCCGTTTCCTGGTCGAGTTTCTCCGCGATCCTCGTCCTGACCGCCTTCACGATCTACGGGACCCGGGCGGCTTTCGTAGATCGCGCGCGGCCTGCATGACTCCCGCGCATCCGCGACGGAGCCCGAAGCGGGAAGCGAATGGCGGAGCGGCCGCGCCGGGCGATCGTGCATCTTCTTCAGTCCTTCTTAACCAGCCGTTCACCACAATCACGTCATGGCTGTCTGCCGGAGGCTTCCGTTGGGGAGCCGATACGTTCGACGTGATTTCGGGGATGAAGCATGGTCTCGCGTGCGCAGCGCTCGCTCGTCGGCGATTGGTGGTGGACGATCGACCGGTCGTTGCTGGCCGCCCTGATCGGGCTGATGGTGATCGGTCTCGTCATGCTGATGGGTGGCGGGCCGCCGGTCGCCTCGCGGATCGGGCTCTCGACCTTCCATTTCGTCGAGCGGCAGGCGCTGTTCCTGTTGCCGGCGCTGATGGTGCTGGTGACGATCTCCTTCCTCGATGCAAGGCTGATCCGCCGGCTCGCGCTGGCCACCTATGTCATCGGCATGATGCTGGTCTTGGCCGCGATCCAGTACGGGCCCGAGATCAAGGGCGCGCATCGCTGGATCTCGCTGATGGGGCTGAGCATCCAGCCCTCGGAATTCGTCAAGCCGGCCTTCGTGATCCTCACCGCCTGGGCCTTTTCCGAAACGGCACGGCGCCCGGATCTGCCTGCGGTCTGGATTGCCTTCGCGCTGCTGCCGCTGACGATCACGCCCCTGATCCTGCAGCCTGATTTCGGCCAGACCATGCTGATCACCGCCATCTGGGCCGGGATGTTCTTCATCGCGGGGCTGCATTGGTTCTGGGTGATGGGACTCGGCGGGGTTGGCGTGCTCGGTATCATCAGCGCCTATAATCTGCTGCCGCATGTGCGCGAACGTATTACCCGCTTTCTGGACAGCGAGTCCGGCGATACCTTTCAGGTCGACATGGCGCTCGAATCCTTCGCACGCGGCGGGTGGCTCGGGCGCGGGCCGGGCGAGGGCACGGTCAAGCGTGTGCTGCCTGATGCCCATACCGATTTCATTTTCGCGGTGACGGCGGAAGAGTTCGGAATCGCGATCTGCCTCGTCATCGTGATGATCTATGCCTTCATCGTGCTGCGCGGCCTGTTGCTCGCAGGCCGCAACGAGGACTCCTTTTCACGGCTCGCCGTTTCCGGGCTCTTGCTGCTGTTCGGGCTGCAGGCGAGCATCAACATGCTGGTCAACGTGAATCTGCTCCCTGCCAAGGGTATGACCCTGCCCTTCATCTCCTATGGCGTCTCGTCACTGTTCTCGCTCGCCCTCGCAGCCGGATTCCTGATCGCACTGACGCGCAAGCGTCCGCATTCGCGGCTGCAACCGCGCGCCTATGTCCCGCGCCCGGCCGGAGCCTGAGCATGAATGCCGACAAACCCCGCGTGATGATCTCCGCCGGCGGCACGGGCGGGCATCTCTTCCCCGCCGAGGCGCTGGCCGGCATCCTGCGCGCACGCGGCTTCGAGATCTTGCTGGTCACCGACAACCGCA
>NZ_DATGCW010000365.1:0-2068 GCF_035311605.1 Saliniramus sp. | reverse complement strand
ATCGTTTCCGGTGAACGCGGCGAGATCCTGCTCGGAAGCGGCAGGGCGATTACGCCGGATACGCCGTTCGTGATCGGCTCGATTGCCAAGAGCTTTACCGCATTGGCCATGATGCAGCTCGTGGAGGCCGGCACGGTCGAGCTGGATTCGCCGGCTTCGGAATATCTCGAGATGTTCGCCAACGGCCCGGCCCGCACGGTCACGGTCCGGCAACTGCTCAGTCACACCAGCGGCTATTCCACCCTTCAGGGCAATGACAACCTGATCGCGCCGAGCCGGAGCGCAGACGGGCTCGGCCGCCAGGTTGAACGGATTGCGCAATGGGCACCTGCCCATGAGCCCGGCACCAGGTGGGAATATTCCAACGCAAACTACTATGTTCTCGGCGCTATCATCGAGCGCGTGAGCGGGCGGAACTATGCCAGCTATATCCAGGAAGAAATCCTCGAACCCGTCGGCATGGCGCACAGCTTCGTCGCCGACGGCGAAAGCCATGACACCATCGCGGTAGGTCACACGCCATGGTTTGGCATGAAGCGCCCCGTGAAAAAGACCGCGACGCATCGCATGTCCGCGCCGGTCGGCGGCATCATCGCAAGTGCCGGCGACATGACGCGATACCTGGCGATGATGATGAATGGCGAGGACGACATCATCAGCGCCGCGGGCAAGGCCGAGATGATGCGCCCGGCGGGCGATGTATCGCCATTCTACGGCTTCGGCTGGTATGTCGATCCGGATCGCGGAACCGTATCGCATACGGGCCTGACCCCCGGCGTGGAAACACTCGCCATCATGATGCCGGCAGAGCAAAAAGGCGCTGTCGTCCTCGTCAACTCGGGCAGCGGCATGGGGTTTGGTGAATCGTCGACCCTCTTCAACGGCATCGCCGCCAAGGCCCTCGGGCTGGATTTTGTCGAGGCCGGGGCAGGCGGGCGCTGGAGCCGGAAGGCATTGTTCCTCACCTTCGCGCTGCTGCCCGTTCTTTTCGGGTTCAGCATGGTCCAGTCATGGCGGCTGCGCACTGGGTTGCGGGCCAAATCCGGCCTGTTCGGGGCGTTCAGCCTCTGGTTTCCGCTGCTCATGACGCTCGCGCTGGCGTGGACCTGTGTATTGCTCATCCCGCAGCTGTTCGGCGTGTCGATCGGGACGATGCGGCTGTTCTCGCCGGACCTGGCGCTGGTGCTGGTGGCAAGCGCCGTGACCGGAGTGACCTGGGCCGTCTTCAGGCTGGCCCTGTTTTATGGCGGTAAATCAGCCTCCGGATGATGGTCGGGAGGGGTGCCCGAGCGAACCCCGAGGCAACCCTGGAAACCGAGACACCCAACTCTCGCAACACCCGCCACCCACCACCGTCATCCCGGAATCGCGCCAGCGATATCCGGGATCTCGAAACCCCGCCCCAATCTCGTCGCCCCAGACCAGCTCCGGGGCCCGGCGAATCCGATGGATTGCGGCTATCGTAGGGCTCGTCCACTTCGGCTCCAGACTTTCGCCAGAACTTCCGATCATGTTCATCCTCGACGAACCCTTTGTGTCGCCGCAGCTGCGGCGAGCGGCCACCCGGCTCGGTGCGCCCGTTCTCGACAACGCCTGTGCCCGGCGCGAGCTGCGCGGCGTGCAGCTCGTGGGCGACGACGACTTCGCTCGCCGTTACTTCGAGCAGGATCATCCGCGGCTCTACACCAACTCCGAGAACGCGCTCGGCTGGATCCGGGATCATCTCGCCGAAAGCGACCTCCCGGCGCAAATCGAGGTGTTGAAGGACAAGGTCCGCTTCCGTGAACTCCTGGCGGATCTCGATCCGGCGTACCGTTTCGAGGAAGTCCGGCTGGGCGATCTCGACGCCGTCGACCCGACGATCTTCGGCGGGCCCTTCGTCGCGAAGCCGGCGGTGGGTTTCTTCAGTCTCGGGGTGCAGATCGTGGAGGATGCCGGGGATTGGCCGGCCGCGGCCGAGCGTCTGCGCGCGGCGGGGCAGCGGTTTCGCGGCCTGTATCCCGACGCCGTGCTTGAACTCGATCGTTTCGTGCTCGAGCAGGTGATCGAGGGCGACGAGTTCGCGGTC
>NZ_DATGCW010000364.1:0-7068 GCF_035311605.1 Saliniramus sp. | reverse complement strand
GCTGTGACGGCCATCATACCGGGGAGCGCGATGGCGCAGGCTCTGCGCGCGGCCCGGGCGGCGCTCTCGGTCCCCGGTATCGAGGATCCCGCTCTCGATGCGCGCATCCTGCTCATGGAAGCCACCGGCTGCGATGCCACGGCCCTCGCCCGCGATCCGCAAGCGCCGATCGATGCCTTTGCAGCGGCGCGGCTCGATGGCTGGATCGCGCGGCGGGTGGCGGGGGAGCCGGTCTGGCGGATTCTGGGGTATCGCGAATTCTGGGGGCTGCGCTTTGAACTCGGCTCCGACACGCTGGAGCCACGTCCCGATACGGAAGCGCTGGTCGCACTCGCCCTGCGCCAGATGGTGCGGGACGCGCGCATGCAGCGTTTTCTCGATCTCGGCACCGGCAGCGGCTGCATCCTGCTCGCTCTCCTGTCCGAATGCCCGGACGCCTTCGGTATCGGCACTGACCGCGCGCATGCGGCGCTTGTGACGGCCCGTGCCAATGCCCGTACTCTCGGCCTGGCTGATCGCGCCGCCTTCATCAAGGCGGATTGGGCAGCGCCGTTCGCGCCAGCGACGCCTGACGGGGGAGGGGGCTTTGACCTGATCGTGTCGAACCCGCCCTATATCCCGTCCGCCGACATTGCCGGGCTCGCCAGGGAGGTGGCGGGTTTCGATCCCCATCGGGCTCTGGATGGCGGTAATGACGGGCTCGCGCCCTATCCGGCGATCTGCCGCGCCGCGATGCGGCTCCTGCGTCCGGGCGCTGCCGTCGTTCTCGAGCATGGTCATGATCAGGAGGGGGCTTTGCGTGGGATCGCCGAATCAGTCGGACTCGTCTTCGCGGGGAGCGAAACGGATCTCGGCGGCGTGCTCCGCGTCCAGGCTTTCATCCGTCCCGACTGAACCATGTTTCAGCCTGCACAACCAAAAGTTTACGAAATAGTGGGAAAATCGTGTAAATAATGCTTGGCGTATGCGGGGCGAGCGGTTAGTTTGCAAGGCGAAACGCGATGAGCCCGGCGCTGGATGGCCGAATCATCGGGCCCCCGTGGGGCAGGGCTTGCGTTTTCTGGCCGCAGCAAGGTGGCTCACCCGGCGGCACAAGGAACCCGACATACCAGATGGTCGTCCGGAGCCTATCCCGGTCGAAGCCGCAGGATGACGGATGTTCGCTCGGACGATGGTGGGAATCCCGTCCGGCGTTTTTCTCTCGCACGTGATGTTGCACTGGCACGGTTCGATGGAATTGCACGAGACAGCGGACTTTCACGCGAAAATGGGCGTGCACGGCATTCCGGATCCGGCATGCCGGCGTCGCGAGAGTGTGGCATTGCAAGAGATGAAGGTCGAAGTGAATCGATGAGACCAGGACAGAACAGACGCATGCGCGGACGCAGCCGTAGCAAGGGCCCCAATCCGCTGACACGCAGCTACGAGTCGAACGGGCCGGATGTGAAGGTGCGCGGCACCGCCCAGCACATCGCCGAAAAATACGGCCAACTCGCGCGTGATGCGCAGGCCAGCGGGGACCCGGTCGCGGCGGAAAATTATTTCCAGCATGCCGAGCATTATCTGCGCATCATCGCCGGTGCGCAGGAGAACCTGCGCCAGCAATACGGCGCCGGTCGCTCCGACGACGATGATGACGATGATGATGATTCGAACGGCTACACGCATGGTTATGCCCAGCCCGATCGCGGCGGTCAGACTCAGCGCGTTCAGCCGGAAGAGGTCGATCCCGGTCAGCAGCCGCAGCCGCCGAGCTTCGATCCGCGCGCCGAACGCCAGCCTGATCGCGGTTTCCAGCCGCGCGGGCGTGGTGATCGCCGCGAGCGCTTCGGTCGCAACCAGCATGACAACCGTGGCAATGGCGATACCGAGGCGGATTCACGCGATGAGGCCGGGCAGGCCCGCGCCGCGCAGGAGGCTCCGGTTGCCGGCGAGGATACGGGCGAGCGTCCCGTACGCGGTCGCCGTCGTCCTGCCCCGCGGCGTTCCGACGAAGTCGAGCAGCCCGCTCTGCCCGATTTTCTGATGAAACCCGTGAGCCGCCCCACCGAAACGGAAGCGGAAGCCGTCCATGATGACGATGCCGGCGACGAAAAGCCCAAGCGCCGTCGTGCTGCGACGGCGACCCGGCGCCCCACCCGCAAGGCCGCGACCGAGGGTGGCGAGTCCGGCGAGGGTGCTCCGGTGAAAAAGCCCGCAGCCGCAGCACGGAAGTCGCCGCGCAAGGCCGCTTCGGCTGATGCGGGTGCGAATGACGGTGGTTCCGACGATGGCGCCTCCGACAAGACCGCTGCGGAATAGATTTCCGCACGGTTGCACTCGGCGGATCCGTCTCGTGCAGGCTGATCGGACGCTGCGCGTTCTGGTTGGACGGGCGCGCAGCCAGTTCGGGGCCAATGCCGCATGCGACGGTTCCTGCCGCCAGGTGCTTTCGTTCGCCATTCGCGTCAGCTAAGCTTTCCCCATGAAACGCCTGATCCTGCTCCGCCACGCCAAATCCGACTGGCCCGCCGGTCTCGACGATCTCGATCGCCCGCTCAATCCGCGCGGGCGCGAGGCGGCGCCACGTATGGGGCGTTATCTGGCCGATGAGGGCCTGCTGCCGGATCTCGCCATCGTCTCGCCGGCGAGCCGCACCCGCGAGACTTTCGATCTCGTGGTGCAGGCGCTTCGCGAAGAAGCCGGCGAAGAGCCGCCGATACGGGTGGACCGGCGGATCTATGAGGCGCCGCCCGAACTGCTGTTGCAGGCTGTGCGCGAGACCGACGATGCGGTGCGCACGCTTCTGATGGTCGGCCACAATCCCGGTACGCAGGAACTCGCCCGGCTCCTCACCGGCTTCGGCGACCGTTATGCCTTTTCGCGCCTGACCCAGAAATATCCCACCGCCGGCCTCACCGTGCTCGATTTCGACATCGAGAGTTGGCGCGATGTATCGCAGCGTGAAGCGCGGCTTGACCGTTTCGTCACGCCGAAAGGCCTCGATGCCGGTACGTAAGGCGGCTGAGGCAGGTATCGGTCAGATATTATCCGGATCGGGACGCTGCATCCAGCGGATCACCGGCATGATCGGTATGATCCAGGCGAGGCCCAGCACGGCGTAGGAGATCACCTGGATGACCTGCGGCGCGGCCATGATGCGGCTTTCCGCGATCGCCATGGCCACCGGGCCATAGAGCATGACGAAGGTGATGATGGCGATCGTGCCGATGAATTTGCGGGTACGTTGCGTCATGAATGATCTGTCCGGCCTGTTCGGATCGAACCGCTATCGGGTGCGGCGAAGCTGTGCCTAGCAGCTTCGCGATGAAAACTCTATGTGTACCGGGTGATCAGCTTATCAAGGGCGCCGGCGCCGGCGAGCCGGGTTTGGAGAGGACAGATGGCGGCAGGGAATTCAGCAGGCGCAGACTTGCGTGATCGGGCATTCTTCCCGGGTCCGGCATTCTTGCCGGATAGGGCCGTACGCGCCTGGATCTGGACGCTGGTGGGTTTTGTCCTCGCCATGGTGACCGTTGGTGGCGCCACCCGGCTCACCGGATCGGGCCTGTCCATCACCGAATGGGCGCCCGTGACCGGCGCCATCCCGCCCTTGTCGGAAGCCGCATGGCTGGCCGAATTCGAGCGTTATCGCCAGATCGATCAGTATCGCCTGCTCAATCAGGGCATGTCGCTGGCAGAGTTTCAGGTGATCTACTGGTGGGAATGGGGGCATCGCCAGCTCGGTCGCGCGCTCGGCATCGTCTTCTTCCTGCCGCTGATCTGGTTCTGGCTCAGGAGCCGCATCACCACCGGCTTCGCGCTGACGCTGATCGGGATCGGCGCACTCGGTGGCATGCAGGCCTTCGTCGGCTGGATCATGGTCGCTTCCGGGTTGGAAGAGGGCATGATCGCAGTGGCGCCGATCAAGCTGATGACGCATCTGATGCTGGCCAGCATCATCCTCGTCGCGCTGACCTGGATCGCGACCGGTCTGCGCTCCGGGCGGGTCGAGCCGACACCGCGCGCGGTCGCGCTCGGTGCGTACGGACTCGTCGGCCTGATTCTCTTCCAGACGGCGCTCGGCGCGCTGGTTGCCGGCTCGCGGGCCGGCTGGACCTACAATACCTGGCCGCTGATGGATGGTGTCTTTATTCCGTCGACGGCGGTACTTTTCCCGCTCTCGCCCTGGTACGCCAACATTTTCGACACTGTCGCCACGATCCAGTTCAACCACCGGATGGTGGCCTATCTGCTCGTCGGCTACGCGCTCTGGCACGCCTGGCGCGTGGGGCGGCTGGCACCGGGAACGGTGCATATGCGCCATGCCCGGATCATGGCCGGGCTGGTGCTCGCGCAGGTGGTGCTCGGGATCGTCACGCTGCTGCTTGCCGTGCCGCTCTGGGCAGGGCTGGCGCATCAGGTCTTCGCGATGCTGCTTCTGGCCATGGCGGTTGTGCATACGCGAATCGCCCGCGATGCCGGGCCGGAATCACGCCGGGTCGATACCGTTCAGCCATTGCCGGCGGGCGGGGCTCAGATCTCGCCGTAACGGCCGATCAGCGCCTCGGCCTCGTCGAGATCCTCGGGGCTGTTGGCGTTGAAGAATGGATCCACCGGCGTGACCGGCCAGGCCGCATGGGCGACGCCATGGCGCGCCGTCCAGCGGTCGATCTTGCGCATATCCTCCTCGACGAGCGCATGGCGCAGATCCGCGCGCAGAGCCACGCTCCACAAGCCGTTCACGGGATGCGTACGCCCGTCGCTCTCGGCACAGGCGAGCGGAACGCCGGCTGCCTCGCGCGCCGCATGCAGCCGTGAAACGTAATCGCGCGGCAGGAATGGCGTATCGGCGGCGACCGAGGCCACATATGCGATTTCGGGGTGCTGCGCCGCCACGTGATCGAGCGCGGCGAGAATGCCGGCGAGCGGGCCGGCGAAATCGGGGATGTCGTCGGCCATGACCGGAAGCCCCGTGAAAGCGAAGCGCTGCGGGTCACCGTTGGCGTTGAGGATCAACGCCTGGCATTGCGGCGTCATCCGATCGATCACGCGGACGAGAATGCTGCGCCCGCCGATCTCGCGCAACGGCTTGTCTCCGCCACCCATGCGTCGCGCGAGGCCGCCCGCGAGCAGGACGCCGATGGTTTGCGGATGCGCGTTCGCGCTCATGATGACTCCCGTTGCCAGTTACCGCCTGCGACCAGGATAGGCGAGGTATCGGGCCGTGACGAGGGGCTTGCGCAGTTCAGCCGGCGGCGGAAGCAGTATCCTGCATCAGCGGATTGCCTTCGGGCGTGTCGTTGAGGTGGCAGGCCGAGAGCCGTCCCTTGCCCACATCCTTGAGAGCAGGGCGCTCCTGACGGCAGCGGTCGAAGGCGAAGGGGCAGCGGGGGTGGAAATGACAGCCGGGCGGTGGCGTCAATGGCGAGGGAATTTCACCCTTGAGCGCGGTGAAGTGCTTCTTCTTCGCATCGAGGCGGGGGACCTCGTCGAGCAAGGCGCGCGTATAGGGATGGTTGGGGCGTTCGAAGATCGCATCGGTCCCGGCGAGCTCAACGATGCGCCCGAGATACATGACCGCCACGCGGTCGGAAATGTGCTCGACCACGCCGAGATCATGGCTGACGAAGACATAGGTCAGGTCGAGCTCGCGCCGCAGATCCATGAACAGGTTGAGCACCTGCGCCTGGATCGAGACATCGAGTGCGGCGGTGGATTCGTCGCAGACCAGCACCTTCGGATTGACCGCGAGCGCCCGCGCAATGCCGATACGCGCCCTCTGGCCGCCGGAAAACTGGTGCGGATAGCGCATGCGGGTCGTCGGATCGAGCCCGACCTTGCGCATCACCTCCGAGACATAGCCGTCGATCTCGTTGCGGCGGATGATCCCGTGCACGACCGGCGCCTCGCCGATGATGTCCACCACGCGCATGCGGGGATTGAGCGACGCCATCGGATCCTGAAAGATCATCTGGATGGCGAGATCCGTGGCGCGGCGCTCGGCCCCGACCATCTTGCTGACTTCCTTGCCGTGATATTTTACGGTGCCTTCACTCGCCTCGAGAATGCCGGCGATGACCCGCCCGAGGGTGGATTTGCCGCAGCCCGATTCGCCCACGAGCCCGACGACCTCGCCCTTGGCGACGCTCAGATTCACGTCATCGACGGCGCGGACCACCTGGTCCTCAAGGCCGGCCCCGAACAGATTGGCGATCTTCTCGGCCATATCGAGGCTGCGCACGAAGCGTTTGTGGACCTGGCCGAGTTCGAGAATCGGCGCAGAAGCGCCAGGGGCGGTCCCGGGGCTGGCAGTGGTCCCGGCCTTGACCGGATTGTTGTCGGCTTGCGTAGTCATGACGAATATCCTCGCCGTGTGTCTCAAGCGGCCGCAGGCGTCGGCGACGACAGCGGATGATGGCAGCGCGCGGCGCGTCCGCCCTCATAGGGCGTGGCATCCGGCATGGCCGTTTGACAGATCCCGGTGGCATGATCGCAGCGCGGCGCGAAGGGGCAGCCCTGCGGCAGATTGCCCAGTGAGGGCGTCATGCCGCGGATCTGTGCGAGCGGTTCGCCGCGCCTGTTGCGACTGGGAACGGAGCCGATCAGCCCGGCGGCATAGGGATGAATCGGCGCTTCGAGCACGGAGGCAACCGGCCCTTCCTCGACGATCCGACCAGCATACATCACGGCGACGCGGTCGGCGAGGCCCGCCACGACGGACAGATCATGCGTGATCCAGACGAGCGCTGTCCCGGTCTCGGCGCACAGATCCTGCACCTCGGAAAGGATCTGCGCCTGGATGGTGACATCAAGTGCCGTGGTCGGCTCGTCGGCGACCAGCACGGTCGGGCGGTTGAGCAGCGCGGTCGCGATGGCCACCCGCTGGCGCATCCCGCCGGAGAACTGCCCCGGATAAGCCTTGAGTCGCTCGTCGGCGGAAGGGATGCCGACCTTCTCCAGCGCCTGGCGCGCCCGCTCGCGCGCAGCCTTCTCGGAGATCTTCTCATGGGCACGGATGGCTTCGATCATCTGCGTATCGATACGCAGCACGGGATTGAGCGTGGTCATCGGGTCCTGAAAGATCAT
>NZ_DATGCW010000363.1:0-7021 GCF_035311605.1 Saliniramus sp. | reverse complement strand
TCAATGTCGATGGCTCCCTCGCAGGCCGGCCCCAGATCGTCAATGCGGAAGCGGACCGCCTCTTCCAGGCCGTGGCCGATTCTGCCTCACGGGCGACACAGCGCTGTGCTCCCCTGTCGATTCCCGCTGAATTCGTACCTTTCTATGAGGATTGGAAGACGATGGTCGTCAATTTCGATCCGCGAGACGCATGAGGAGCGTCGCTGATGCAACGCCTTATCCCTTTCCCGACCCTGCGTGATGCGCGCTTCCTGATCGCCGCGATCGGGCTGATCATGGTCGCGCTGGCCCTGCCGCGTCCTGCTGCGGCGGAGCTCGTCATCGATGTGCGTGGCGGTCAGTTCGCACCGATGCCGATCGCCGTGATCGATTTCACCGGAGACGGCAATCTCGGGATGGAGATAACCCGGGTGCTCTCCGGCAACTTGCGGCGCTCGGGCTATTTCAGCCCGGCTGATCCGAATCGGTTTCCCGAGCGCGCGCCGGCCTTCGACGCGACGCCGCAATTCGATGCCTGGCGCGATACCGAGATCCAGGCCATTGTCACCGGGCGCGTCACCCGCGATTCGGGGGGCAGGCTGCGGGCCGAGTTCCGACTCTGGGACGTCTCCAGCGGACGCCAGACGGTCGGCCAGCAATATTTCACCGAGCCCGCCAACTGGCGCCGCATCGCGCATATCATCTCGGACGCGGTCTATAACGAGATCACCGGCATTCCAGGCTTCTTCGATACCCGCATCGTCTTTGTCGACGAGACCGGTCCGCGCGACGACCGGCGCAAGCGCCTCGCCATCATGGATCAGGACGGGGCGAATGTGCGCTATCTCACGCCGGGCGACAATGCCGTGGTGACGCCGCGCTTCTCGCCGCGCAATCAGGAAATCGCCTTCATGGCGCAGGCACGCGGCGAGCAGCCACGCGTGCAGGTGCTCAATATCGAGACGGGTGCCCGTCAGGCGGTGGGCAATTTCCCCGACATGACCTCGAGCCCGCGTTTCTCGCCGGACGGTCGCTCCATCCTGATGGCACTGCAGCAGGGAGGCAACGCCAATCTCTATCAGATCGACCTGCATTCCCGCACCACCACACGCCTCACCTCCACCGGGGCCATCGACACCTCGCCGTCATTCTCGCCGGATGGCGACCGGATCGTCTTCGAGAGTGACCGTGGCGGGCGCCAGCAACTGTATGTGATGAACGCGGATGGCTCGGGCGCGGAGCGGATTTCCTTCGGCGACGGCTCCTATTCGCAGCCGGTCTGGTCGCCGCGTGGCGATCTGATCGCCTTCACCCGGATGTCGGGCGGGCAATTCTCGATCGGCGTTATGCGCCCCGACGGCTCGGGTGAGCGCATCCTGACGGAGGGCTACCACAATGAAAGCCCGGCCTGGGCGCCGAACGGGCAATATATCGTCTTCTTCCGCGAGCCCCGGGGCGAGGGGGGCGGGCGGCTCTTCATGGTCGACGTGACGGGAAGGGTGGAGACACCGATCCCGACGCCGAACTTCGCCTCCGACCCCACCTGGTCGCCCTCGCTCAGCGGTCCCTGACCCGCGCGCACCGCCTGCGCGGGCCGCAAGCCACACGCAAGGCTCTTGCCCCACTGTCACGGCACCATCGCGATGGCCATCAGGCGTATCGCGGGCTGCCTGTGAGGGAAGACCATGCTCTCGACACCGCTCGCCTTCAATCTCGTCGCGCGCGATCTGCCGCGCTCGCTTGAGCGCACCGCACAGGAGCCGATGGCAGCGCGCGACATCGCCTATTTTGAGGAGAACATCGGCAAGATCCGCTCGATCGACGACTTCATGAGCGACGAGCGGATCTACCGCTTCGCGCTCAAGGCGCACGGACTCGAAGACATGGCCTATGCCAGGGCTTTCATCCGCAAGGCGCTGGAGGAGGGCACCGACGAGCGCGATTCCTTCGCCAACCGCCTCGCCGACAAACGCTATCGCGATCTTGTCGAGACCTTCAACTTCAAGCGTTACGACAGCGCGACGACGAGCTTCTCGCGCGCGCAATCGGGCACGGTGGAAAAATTCGTGCGCCAGACGCTGGAGGTGAACCAGGGTGCGCAGAACGAAGGCGTACGGCTGGCCTTGTATTTCGAGCGCAAGGCGCCCGGCATCGAGAACGTGTACGAAATCCTGGCCGATCCGGCCTTGCTCAAGGTCGTGCAGACCGCGCTGGGCCTCTCGCCGCAGACCGGCGGGGCGAGCGTCGAGCAGCAGGCGGCATTCATCGAGAGCCGGCTCGACATCGCGGATTTCAAGGACCCCGAAGCGCTGTCCAAATTCCTCACGCGTTTCACCTCGCTCTACGAACTCGACAATCCGACCGCGCCGGCGAGCGCGCCCAACATCCTGATCGGCGGGACGACACCGCAGGGGATCGGGATCAATCTCCTGACCAGCATTCAATCCATCAAGCGCGGAGGCTTCTGAGACCATGCAGAGCCCGATCTATGTCGCCGTTTCCGGTCAGGTCGCCCTCGAGCGACGCATGGAGACCATCGCCCGCAACGTCGCCAACATGTCGACAGTGGGCTATCGCGCCGACGAGGTGACCTTCGAATCGATCTTCTCGGCGGCGGGCCGCGAACGCGTCGCCTTCGCCAGCGTCGGGGAGACCCATATATCGCGCCAGGCTGGCAGCCTCGACCAGACCGGCAACCCCCTCGACATCGCCGTGAACGGTGACGCCTTCTTCGCCATCGAGACCGGTAACGGCCCGGCCTATACCCGCGACGGGCGCCTGCAGATCGACGAATTCGGCGAATTGCGCACGGTGGCGGGCCATCTCGTGCTCGATGCCGGGCTCGCGCCGATCCAGCTCGATCCCAATGGCGGGCCACCGGCGATCTCGCGCGACGGCATGATCACGCAAAACGGGGCGCAGATGGGTGCAATCGGGCTCTTCGCCATCGATTCCGACGCCGATCTCACGCGGTTTTCCAATTCCGCGCTGATCCCGAGCATGCCCCCGGAGCCGGTGCTCGATTTCGTCGATAACAGCATTGTTCAGGGTTATACCGAGAGCGCCAACGTCAATCCGATGCTGGAACTGACCCGTCTGATCGCAGTCAGCCGCGCCTTCGAGAGCGCATCCACGGCGGTCGAGCAGAACGACCGCACCTTGCAGGACGCGATTCGCACCCTCGGGGATACGCGATGAGTGAGGCGCCCGCCGTCATCGGTGCTGCAAGCGGCGCGGCCTCGTCGGATCGCGTGGTGCTCGCGCGCAGCGATCACAGCCTGCGCCTGGTCAACGCCCTCAACCACGCCCGCCAGGCGCTGAATGCCGAGCCGGCGCAGGATTTCACCGCAACACTCTCCGACAGGCTCGACGAGAGTGAGGAGAAAACCGCCGATGTGAACCCAGCGGCCGATCGCGCCACGGCGGACAAGCCGCGTCTCGATTTTCTGCGCACAAGCATCCTGCGTGGCCACGTCTCGCAGCCGGGCGGCTTCAATCCCGATCCGAACGCGCTGCCGCCTCTGCCGGATCTGCCCGGCGAACACGACGCCGCGCAGGGACCTGCCCCGGATGTCGCGCGGGCGGACGAGATCGCCGCGCTCAGCGCGATGCTCGATGCTGACCGTATGGGCAGGTCACTGCCATCCGTTGATGCGCTCGCACGCTTCGAGATGAACCTGCTGCCGCCGGATGTGCTGCGTGATCTGCATCAGCGCCACCTTGACCGCACGCTGCAGACCAGTGCCGCAAACGGCTGGCCTGCGCCTCCATGAAGCGGAAGACAGAACTCCCCTCTCCCGGGTGGAGAGGGGATGGGGGTGAGGGGGTATCAGAATTGAGCGAAACCGGGATGAAGCAGGCGACGGAAATCAACGGCGACAATTCTTCTGCGCCGCCCCTCACCCCCGGCCCCTCTCCACGGCGGGAGAGGGGAGATCGCGCGGAATCGGCGCCCGATGCCCTCGACCGGCTGGGCGACGCCATTGCCCGGGCCAGCCAGGATTTGCCGCTGGTGCGGATCGGGGGGCGGGTCAGTGCGGTGACGCCCGCTTTCTACCGCGTCGGGGGGCTCTCTCCCTTCCTCAAGCTGGGGGAGCGCGTGGTGCTTCCCGCCATCGGCAATGCCCGGTCGCAGATTGGTGAAGTGGTACGCATCGATGCCAGTGGCGCCACGGTCAAACCCTTCGAGGGCGCGATCGATGCCCGGCTCGGCGCCGAGGTGCATCGTATGGAGGCGGTCTCGCTGCATCCGCATGCCGGCTGGCGCGGGCGCGTCCTCGATGCTCTGGGCAAGCCCATTGACGATGGTGGCGCCCTTAACCTGGGTGAGCGACGCGTCTTCCCCTTTGCCGAACCGCCGCCGGCCATGCATCGCGCCCGCGTCGGCGAGCATATCCGTACCGGCGTGCGCATGGTCGATCTGTTCACGCCGCTCTGTGCCGGACAGCGCATTGGTATCTTCGCCGGCTCCGGCGTCGGCAAATCCACCATGCTCTCGATGCTCGCCGGCGCGGAAGGTTTCGACACGGTGGTGATCGCGCTGGTGGGCGAGCGCGGGCGGGAAGTCCGCGAGTTCCTCGAGGAAACGCTGGGCGAGGCACGTTCAAAGGCGGTGATGGTCGTCTCGACCGGGGACGAGAGCCCGATGATGCGCCGCCTCGCCCCCAATACCGCCATGGCCATCGCCGAGTATTTCCGCGACGGTGGCGAGAAGGTGCTGATGATCGTCGATTCGGTCACGCGCTACGCCCATGCCGCCCGCGACGTGGCGCTGGCGGCCGGTGAACCCGCCGTTTCGCGCGGCTTTCCGCCGAGCGTTTTCAGCGATCTCCCGCGCCTGCTGGAGCGCGCCGGTCCCGGATCCGAGGGCGCGGGCAGCATTACCGGGCTGTTTTCCGTGCTCGTCGACGGCGATGATCATAATGATCCCGTCGCTGACAATATTCGTGGCACGCTCGACGGCCATATCGTGCTCGACCGCACCATCGCCGATCGCGGGCGCTTTCCCGCCATGGATCCGCTCGGCTCGATCTCGCGGCTGGCGCGCAAGGTCTGGAGTGCGGAGGAGCAGGGCGTGGTGCGTCGTTTCCTCGCCCTCGTCGCCCGTTTCGAGGAGACCCGCGATCTGCGCCTGATGGGTGGCTACCAGCCGGGTCACGATGCCGATCTCGACCAGGCGGTGACCATCGTGCCGCGCCTCTACGACGCCCTGCGCCAGGACCCGTCCTCACCGCGCAGCCGCGACCCGTTCCGCGAGATCGCCGGGATGCTGCAGAGCGGTTGAGCCCCGTTCGGGACGGGATCCCGCGTGATGGTGCCCGCTGGTGTCGTGCGGCGGATGCCGAGACGCGCCCATCCCCCTAGGGCAAAGCGCGCGTTGATCGGATCGCTTCCATCCCGGAAGATCAGCAAAAAACACAGACGCTGAGCCGGGAGGATCGCAACGATGAGCAGGGACGACATCACGGTGGTGACGGGCGGGGCGAGCGGTATCGGCGCGGCATGCTGCCAGCTGCTCGCGGCGCGCGGCGGCAAGGTCGTCGTTCTCGACCGCGACGGCGACGCGGCGAAGGACCTTGCCGAGGAGATCGGCGGGTTCGGCTGCGTCGGCGATGTCGGGGTGGAGGCCTCGCTCGCGGAAGCGGCTTCACGTATCGCGAAGGAATTCGGCGCGGTGACGGGGCTCGTCAACAGCGCCGGTATCCTGCAGCGACCGGTATCGCCCGAAGAATTGTCCATGGAGCGCTATGACGACGTCGTCGCGGTCAACCAGCGCGGTACCTATCTCGCCAGCCGGATCTTCGCTCGGGCCATGATCGGGTACGGGCGCGGTGCGATCGTCAATATCGCCTCGGTGGCGGGTATGCGCTCCATGCCGCTGCATTCCTATTCGCCGACGAAAGCCGCCGTCATTTCGATGACGGCCTGCCTCGCCGCCGAATGGGGGCCGTCGGGTATCCGCGTCAACGCGGTCTCCCCCGGCTTCACCCTGACGCCTGCGCTGCAGGCTGAAGTCGATGCCGGGCGGCGGGATCTCTCACTGGCCGAGGGGCAGGCGGCGTTGGGGCGTCTGGTGCGGCCCGATGAAATCGCGCAGGCGGTCGCCTTTCTGCTCTCGCAGGAAGCCTCGGCGATCACCGGGGCGAATCTGCCCGTCGATTGCGGCTGGCTCGCAGGCACCTCCTGGGCGACGCATGGCGGCGTGCGCCGGGCTTGAGGGCGTGCCGACAAGATCGGAATCGAGAGCAGGAGGATCGCATGAGCGCTCAGGAAACGGAATTCGACGCGCTGATCATCGGGGCGGGTTTCGCCGGGCTCTACCAGCTGCATCTGCTGCGTGAGCGGCTCGGTCTGTCGGTGCGCGTGCTCGAGGCGCAGCCGGGGATCGGCGGCACCTGGCAGGCGAACCGCTATCCGGGGGCGCGCTGCGATTCGGAAAGCCATTCCTATTGCTATTTCTTCTCGCCGGAGATCTACCGCGAATGGGAATGGAGCGAGCGCTATCCCGGCCAGGCGGAAATCCTGCGCTATCTCGAATTCGTAACCGAGCGCCTCGACCTGATGCGTGACATCAGTCTCGGCGTGAAGGTCACCGCCGCGCATTTCGACGATGCGGGCAATCGCTGGATCGTCGAGACGGATCGCGGCGAGAGCCTCACCTGCACTTGGCTGATAACCGCCGTGGGTTGCCTGTCAAGCGCCAACATCCCCGACATTCCCGGCCTGAGCGACTTCAAGGGCGAATGGTACCATACCGGGCAATGGCCGCACGAGGGCGTGGATCTCGCCGGCAAGCGCGTCGGTCAGATCGGCACCGGCTCGACCGGCATTCAGGCCGCTCCCGTCATCGCCGGGGAGGCCGCGCATCTCACGGTCTTCCAGCGCACCGCGAACTATTCCGTTCCCGCCCGCAACGCGCCCCTTGACGAAGCACGCAAGCGCCATTTCAAGGAGCACTTCGAGGAAATCCGCGACATCGTGCAGCGTACGCCCAACGGCCATCCCTTCGAGATCGCGAAGCGCAAGGTCTTCGATGTCGATG
>NZ_DATGCW010000362.1:0-5917 GCF_035311605.1 Saliniramus sp. | reverse complement strand
TGCCCTTCACTGCACCCGGCTTACCGGCGACGAAGCCCTCTTCGAGGTAGCGCACGATCTCGTCCGTCGAGACCACCTTGGCCACCGTGCTGCTCGCAACCTTGAGCGCAATTTCCTGATTGGCCGTGGCCGTCGCAACCGCATCGCCGACGACCACCACGTCATATCCGCGCGAATTTCCGGCATAGGCGGTGCTGAGCACGCATTCATCCGTCCATAGCCCGACGATGACGATGGTATCGATATCCAACGCCTTCAGTTTCTCGTCGAGATAGGAGCGGCCCTTCTCGTCGAAGGTCCAGAACATGTCGAGATGCTTGCCGTGATAGAGCCAGCCCGCGTCACGCTCCTCCGGCGTCGGCGCGATTTCGGCAAGCGGCTCAAGCCCGGGTGCGCCGGTGAAAACGTAAGCCGCATTCTCGGGATTGTCCGGATCGAGCCCGCGCGGGCCGTACCAGCGGTCCATGGCGTTGGAAATGCCATCGTCGAAACGCCGGCTCCAGATGCTCCAGGCGATGCAGACCCCCTCGTTGCGCGCGCGCCGTTCGCGAAATGCGTTCACGATACGGGCGAGTTTCGGAAGGATCTCGCCGGCATAGGGGCGATATTCCTCCTGGCAATCATCCACGAGCAACGCGATCCGGCGCGGGCGATCCCCCAGATCCCAGGCGGCCCAGAAGGCCAGCGGGGTCTGGTTCGGCCCGCCCGGGGTCTTGCTGTGATTGGGCATCGGCTCCTGCGCAATCGCCATGTCGCGATGCTTGCGCGGTTTCGCCAGGGCCTCACGCAGGGTCCGGATCTCGCTTGCGTCATCGATCATGATCGGCTTTCTCCTCGGATTGACCTTTACCGATCCAACGGCGTTACGCGCCGACCGTTCCCTAAAGATGCTCGGCCGGCGCGCGCGGCGATGGTGCCGCCGCGCGCGGTGGCGGATCAGTCCCGGGGGCCCGAAGCGGTCGGCGGCGTGGCGCAAGCCTCGCTCTCCAAACGCCAGGCATTGCGGGCGAAGACCCAGGTTACCCAACCAGCGCCCGCACAAAGGATGGCGCCGAGCACCCAGGTCAGGATGGAACCGAGTTGCAAAAGCCCCCCGACCGCCCAAGCGGTCGCGGCTGCCACGCCGATCACTTCCGTACCCACGAGGACAATGGCACTGATCGCGATGAGCCAGGCGCCGAAGCGCGAGGATTTCTCGTGATTTGCTTGAATGGACATCGATATCTTTCCGGTGAGGCCGCCACAGTGGCTGCCGATTGCGTTGCCGGATCCGCGAAACGGATCGAGCCTTGTCGTATGGTCGCAATCAGGCAGAGAGTGGCGGCGCGCGAGCCCGGAACGCGATGGCGCGCTTGTAAGCGGGCGCGGCGGCAGGGAACACCGTCAGACACGTCTGCGACAGCACCGCAAACGCTGACCGGCCCCCCGGCGTGTCGGCATCCTCCTCACCCTCCATGGGCGCGGGGGCGATAATGAGCGGCTGCGCCGTCAGGGCCGCGTCGATACCGGAAGCGTCCTGCGCCTCGGTCGCGGGGCCGGATTCGACCGGCAGCGCCAGAGGCAGCGCCGGAATGATCAGCAGGAACAGCGCGCAGAACAGTGCCGCCAGCCGCATCGGCAAACCCGAATCGTTGATCGTCATGCCCTCGCCCTCCCGCAGCGGCAAGATGCCCGATGTCAGGATGCCTGCAGAAGCGAGCGAGCGCAATATCCGCGCTTTCTGGCTTATCCGTGTCGCGGGCCACGCATGGAGCGGTTGACGGGCGGCCTTGCCCCGGCCAGAACACTGTACGCGCTTTGCGTTCCTCTCGCGCCGTTACCCGGCCTTCGACCAGATCATGGATGTCATCACGATCGTCGGCGTCGTCGCCGGCCTCTTCATCATCATCTCGCTCAGCGAGCCGCTGGCCGAGCGCACGAGGCTGCCCTACACCGTGGTTCTCGCCATTATCGGCGTGATCATCGGCATTCTCGCGATCTATGCAGTGGATACCGGGCCGTTTCTGTTCGGCATTCCCGAGACATTCCTCGTCTTCGATTTCAGCATCCGCTCGAATGTGTTTCTCTATGTGCTTCTGCCCACACTGCTTTTCCAGGTCTCGCTCGGACTGAACCTGCGGCGCATGGCGGATGACTGGGTGCCGATTCTGGTCATGGCCGTGCTGGCCGTGGTCGTCGCCACATTCGCGATCGGCTTCGCGCTCACTCCCTTTACCAGCCTCCCGCTGGCGGCCTGCCTGATGCTCGGCGCCATCGTCGCGACGACCGACCCGTCAGCCGTGGTCTCGATCTTTCGCAACATTGCCGCGCCGCAGCGGCTGACGCGGATCGTCGAGGGAGAGAGCCTGTTGAACGACGCGGCCGCCATCGCGCTTTTCGGCTTTTTCCTGACCTTCGTGATGATGGGAGTGCCCAACCCAACCCTACGCGACGCGCTGATCACATTTCCCATCCTGATCTTCGGCGGCCTCACCGTCGGCTGGGTTGCGGCGCGGTTCTGTGCGATGACGCTGGCCTGGCTCGGGCGTTTTCCGCTTGCCCAGATCTCGCTCAGCGTCGCCCTGCCCTATCTCACTTATCTGATCGCCGAGCGCTGGTTCGGATTCTCCGGTGTGATCGCCGTGGTCATGGCGGGGATGACGCTGAACTACCTCGGCCCCGGGCGCCTCTCTCCGGCCAATTGGGCCTGGCTGCGTGAAGTGTGGGACGTGCTCGCGCATTGGGCGGGCGCACTGATCTTCCTTCTCGCGGCGCTGCTGGTGCCGGGTCTTCTCGCCGATATTCAGGCATGGGACCTGTTTCTGATTGCAGTCATCGTGGTCGCGGCCATGGCGGCCCGGCTGTTCATGCTCTATGCGGTTGTGCCGTCACTGACCTGGCTGGGGCTATCGCCGCGGGTCGAGCCGGCCTACCGGGTCGCGATTCTCTGGGGTGGGCTGCGCGGCGCCGTCACCCTCGCCCTCGCCCTCGCGGTGACGGAGAACCTGCGCGTCACTATCGACATCAAGCGCGAGGTGGGCATCCTCGCTACGGGCTTCACGCTGTTCACGCTGCTGGTTCAGGGAACGACGCTGCGCCGGGTGATCACCTATCTCGGTCTCGACAAGCTATCCCCGCTCGATCGCGCCCTGGCGAACCAGGTTATCGCCGTGGCGCTCGCCAATGTGCGCGAGGAGGTCGCCGGCACCGCAAAACGGCACGAGCTGAACCGCGCGATCGTCAGATCCGAGGCCAAACGCTTTGCCGCGCGCCTCGACACCGCCATGCAGAAGGCGGAGACACTGGACGATATTCTCGACCGTGACCGCATCACGCTGGGCCTCGTGGCACTGGCGGGCCGGGAGCGCGACATGATCCTCGACACGTTCCGCGAACAGCTGATCTCGGCGCGGCTGGCCGAGCGCATGCTCTCGGATGCCGATCGCCTGATCGAGCGAACACGCAGTGGTGGTCGCGACCAGTACCGTGCCACGGGTCGCGTGAGCCTCGCGCGGGGACGCTGGTACGGCTTTGCCGTGCTGCTTCATAACCGTCTGCGCATGTCCGGCCCGCTGGCGCGGATGACGGCGGACCGGTTCGAGATCATGCTCAACCAGCGGCTGATCCTGCGCGACCTGCACGGCCATATCGACGGCAAGATCCGGCGTATCCACGGACGGCGCGTGGCGGATCTGCTGCATGAACTGCTCAAGCGCCGCGAGGATGAGACGAAATCGGCGCTCGAAGGATTACGTCTGCAATATCCCGGCTACGCCGAGGAAATCGAGCGGCGCTTCATCCGGCGCATCGCCCTGCGGCTGGAGGAGCGCGAATACGATACCCTTCGTCAGGACGGCTTGATCGGGCGCGAACTGTTCACGACGCTCAAGCAGGAGCTCGCAGATAAGCGCAAACGCGCCGAAACGCGCCCCGCGCTCGATCTGGCCGTGCAGAAGACCGAGCTCGTTCGCCGTTTTCCGCTGTTTGCGGAATTGAGCGAGTCCAGTCGCGCGCAACTCGTGCGGGTCTTGAAGGCACGCTACGTGCAGCCGGGCGAGGTTCTGGTGCGCAAATGGCAGACGCCGCGCGAAGTCTGCTTCATCGCCTCCGGCGCGGTCGAGGTGGTGACAGCAGGCCAGAAGCACAGGCTGGGACGCGGCGAGATGTTCGGCCAGCTCGCCCTGCTCAGCCGCCAGACCCGCCACATCCAGGTCACCGCGATCAGCCATTGCGCCCTGCTCGTCCTCGACGAACCCAGCTTCCGCCGCTTGGTGAAACGCAGCGAAACCATCCGCAACGCCGTTGCGGAAAGCGCGAGGCGGCGCGGCGTGACGATCGATGAGCTGGCTTTGTCAGGGTGAGGAGGGATCAGGCTCTTGGCGGGTCGCAAGTTCAGTAGCGACTACGGGGGCAGCCTGAAGCGAGCGAGGGTCCAGCGCCTTCAATGCGAGCTTGGCGTTCAGTGAACGTGCGCCTTCGCCGGCACGAAACCACTTCATGGCAGTGTCCGCCCGAAATCTGGGGCGCCGCCGGCCCGGCTCCGGCAGCGCGGCGCGCCCAATGACCGCGGCGATCTCGTTGATTCTGTACAAGCCGCCAGCAACCTGTAATGGCATTTCCCGTTGTTGTAATGTCTGTCGCGTCACATCAAGTTTCGCGGCGACATCTGCGAGGCTGACGAGGTCCGGCCGAACCTCGTGTAGCTGTGTGCCTGCCGGAAGGTTGCGCATGATGGCACGCGCCGCTTCAAGAATTGCGGACTCGGCATCTTCGCCAGACGCATCGAGCTCGACAGCCAAGAGCTTCGGGTTACCCGTGCCAATAAGAGCATCTTCAAAGCCAGCCTCAATGACCGCATCCGACAAGATAAACGGATCATGCTCGCCCGGAGGAAGGCTGAAGATGATTTCAAATTCAAATTGTTCAGCCATCGTCCTCATCCTTCACAAAAATACACGCCAATGCGCGATTTCTCAGCTTGGCGGCGTGGTTGCCAGCGTTCTGGGGCGTCGAGTTGATCGTCATCTGACAAAACTCCCCGCAGCGACACTCCTTGCTGTGGTTGGGGCATCGAAGCAGGCCCCAAGCATGCCCCTTGCCGGTGCGTACAACAACACCCCAGCCATGCTCTTCCAGTTCACCAAGAACCTGCTCAACCTCTTTCTTCGGGTGCCGACTACGTGGCATGAATATACCTCGCAAAATTATTTTGTCAATTGACAATTTAACGCAGAAATCGAGAGGCCGGGAATTGACCCCACTCACAACCCCTTCTCAAAAAACCACTCCACCGAACCGGACACATCCCCGAGTTCCCGCGCTTGCGGCGCACGCATATAGCCGCGCTTTTCATAGAGCGCGTGCGCGTTCTCGAAGCGGGTATCGGACCAAAGGATGATGCGGCTGGCGCCAGCGGCGCGGGCGCGGGTTTCGACATGGTCGACCAGCATGCGCGCGAGTCCCCTGCCCCGGCAATCGGGGCGCACATAGAGCCGGTGGATCTCGATCGTCTGCGGGGCCGGCGTGTCCATGGCGATGGACGCGCAGACGCGCCCGCCATCATCCTCGATCACGAAGAAATCGACGCCCTTCTCCGCCGCATGACTCGCCGGGCGCAAGAGATCGGGGAGATCGTCATGCGGATCAGTGAAGCAGCCCGCATACTCGGCAAAACACAGCGTGAGCAGGCCAAAAAGGTCCTGCGCATCACCGTCGCGCACGGGCCGTATCACGCTCATGCCCCGCTCACTCAATGCCGAGCTTGTCCTTGAGCATGGCGTTCACCGCCTGCGGATTGGCCTTGCCGCCGGTCGCCTTCATCACCTGGCCGACGAACCAGCCGAGCATCGAAGGCTTGGCCTTGACCTGCTCGACCTTCTCGGCATTCGCCGCGATCACCTCGTCCACCGCCTTCTCGATGGCGCCGGTATCGGTGACC
>NZ_DATGCW010000361.1:0-25049 GCF_035311605.1 Saliniramus sp. | reverse complement strand
AGGGCGAACTCACCGCGCCGGGCGCCGGCGCGCCGGTGCGCTTCGTCGATACGCTGGGGGGCTAGAGGGCGATCCGACTCTAACTCGACCCGTCAAACGGTCAGCGCGTTCACGGTCCGACCCTCGCCGCCGGGAGCGGGTGGCCACCCGTCCCGGCAATCCGTTCTCGCCCATTCGGCAGAGAAAGTCATAAGACAAGCGCATTCCGTCAGGTGGATACCGGCTGACGGAAAAATGATGCGCCAAACAGTAACTGAGGGCGCCCGGCCTGAATCCGACAGGTCGGAATGCGCTCTGAGGGTGGGGATGAACCCGGGTGCAAAACCACCAGTGCCGGCGTTTCTCCCCACCCTCAATCCCTCTCCGCCGGGGAGAGAGGTTGCGGCGTGCACTGCATGAAGGGCAAACGTAACAATGCAAGCTTGGAGAGGCTTCACTTGGCTATCCTGATCATCGGCGGCGCGGGTTTCATCGGGCTTAACCTTGCGGAGCAATTGCTCGCTGCAGGCCGCGCCGTGACCATTCTCGACCGCGCCCCGCCCCCGCGATCTGCCCGCGACGCCTTCGCCCGTTTGCCGGGAAGGCTCACAATCGAAACCGGCGATACCCTTGATCATGGGCAACTGAGCACCTGTGTCGCGCGCCATCGTGACGGCGTGATCTACGGTGCGGCGATCACTGCGGGGCCGCAGCGCGAGGCGCGCGACGCCTCGATGATCCTCGCGGTCAATCTCGGCGGGCTCGTCGCCAGCCTTGAAGCCGCGCGCGAAGCGAGCGTGCGCCGCGTGATCAACCTGTCTTCCGCCGCTGCCTGGGGCGCGGCGGGGGCGCGGCATCCGCGTCTGATCGAGGATGAGACACCGGAAGATCCGCGCGCGCTCTATCCGATCACGAAATTCGCCGGCGAGCGTTTCTGCGCAAGGCTCGCGGAATTGTGGGGCGCGGATATCCGCTCCGTGCGGCTGTCGGGCGTGTTCGGACCGTGGGAATATGATACGGGCCTTCGCGACACGCTGAGCCCGCAATGGCAGATCCTCAAGGCGCTTGAAGCGGGCGAGAGCCCGCTCCTGCCGCGCGAGGGTCAGCGCGACTGGCTGTATGCCCGCGACGCCGCCCGCGCCGTGATCGCGCTGCTCGACGCGGATGCCCTCATGCATGACCTCTACAACATCGCCCCCGGCGCCCCCACGGGCTTGCTCGACTGGGGCCGGATGGCGGCGAAGGCGCTCGGCCTGCCCGAGACGCATTGCCGCCTTGCGCAAGCGGATGAAACCGCCACGATCGATCTGCACATGCCGCGTGATCGTGCGCCGATGGACATCGCCCGGCTGGTGGCCGATACCGGCTTTGCTCCCGCCTTCGACGATGCGGCGTCGGTGGCGGATCTGCTCGCATGGCGCGCCGCTATTGCTGCGGGTGCGGCCTCGGAGGAACGGGAATGAGGATGGAAGAGACCGCTCTCGCGCAGCTGGAGACGCAGGTGCGCGCGGATCTCGCCAAGATCGCGCATCCGCGCATGCCCTGGCTCGATCCGGTCAGCGGGCCGGATGGCCGCCCGGCCCATGACGTCGTGATCGTCGGCGCCGGCCAGAGCGGCATCGCCACGGCTTTCGGGCTGATGCGCGCGCGGGTCGAGAATATCCGCGTCATCGACAAGGCGCCTCGCGGGCTGGAAGGGCCATGGCTGACCTATGCCCGCATGCATACCCTGCGCAGCCCGAAGGATTTCACTGGCCCCGATCTCGACGTGCCGAGCCTGACCTATCAGAGCTGGCACGAGGCCCGTTTCGGCGAGGCCGATTGGGAAGCGCTCGATCTGATCCCGCGCGAATACTGGGCAGAGTATCTCCTCTGGGTGCGCGACCGAACCGGCATCCCCGTCGATAACGAGACCGCACTCACCGACATCGCCCCCGCCGGCGATCTGCTCCGGCTGACGCTGAAGAGCGCTTCCGGCGAGGAAATCGTCCATACCCGCAAGCTCGTCCTCGCCACGGGCCAGGAGAGCACCGGGCGATGGTGGATGCCGGAATTCGTCGAGAACCTGACCGCCCGGTTTCGCGCCCATACCGCCGACGCCATCGATTTCGACAAGCTTGCAGGCAAGGTGGTGGCCGTGCTTGGCGCCGGCGCATCGAGCCTCGACAATGCGGCGACGGCGCTCGAAGCGGGGGCGAAATCCGTGCATCTGTTCTGCCGACGTGCCCGACCGCAGGTGGTGCAGCCCTATCGCTGGATCACTTTCGCCGGCTTCATGCGCAATCTCTCCGATCTCGACGATGCCTGGCGCTGGCGCTTCATGCGCCGGGTCCTCTCCCTGCGCGAGGGCTTTCCGCAGGCGACCTGGGATCGCTGCGCCCGCCACGACAATTTCCACCTGCATGGCGCCGCCGCCTGGCAGGATGCCCGGATTGATGCCGACGGGCGCGTCGCACTCACCACGGCGCAGGGCCCTTTCACCGCCGATTTCCTGATCTGCGGCACCGGCATCGAGAACGACTACGCCGCCCGCCCGGAACTCGCGCGCTTTGCCCACAACATCCTCAGCTGGGGCGAGGCCTATACCCCGCCGGATGCCGAGCGCGACGAACGACTCGGGCGCTTTCCCTATCTCGCGCGCGATTACAGCTTCATGGAGCGCGAGCCCGGCGAGACCCAATGGATCCGCCATATCCATCTGTTCTCGATCGCCTCCACCATGAGCTTCGGCGCCTCCGGCTCCTCGATCAACGCCATGACCAGCGCCATCCCCAAACTCGTCAACGGCATCACCGGCGGGCTTTTCCGCGATGATGTCGAGAAGCACTGGGCGAATTTCGAGGCCTATGACGTGCCGCAGGCGGTGATTCGGGGCGTGGAGTGAAGGGGTTGCATTAGTATCCAGGACGCACTATTTTCTTACCTTGGTCTTACTTTTAGACTGAGGGAATTGCAGCCGTGACGGCACAAGGTAAGACATTGGGCGGCAAGAGGCAGCATTCGGATGCTGAAGGACGGGCACTGACGATGCGCACCACGCTCTCGGCCAAGGGCCAAGTGGTTTTGCCCAAGGCCGTGCGGAACCACAAGCAATGGCCGAGCGGGACGCGGTTGCTCGTCGAGGAAACCGCTGATGGCGTATTGCTCAAACGGGCCCCGGCCTTCCCAGCCAGTACTATTGATGAAGCGTTCGGCTACCTTGCAGTCGATGGTCCCGCGCGCAGCATCGAAGAAATGGATAAAGCCGTCCTGCGCGAGGCCAAAAGGCAATTCTTGGATACGAAATGATTTCAATCGATACCAATGTGTTGGTTCGTTTCTTCGTCCTCGATGATCCGGATCAGGCAGCGCGGGCACGGCAACTGATCGAGCACAACACGATCTTCCTTAGCATGACAGTATGCCTCGAGACTGTGTGGGTGTTGCGTAGTGTCTTTGGCCATTCGTACCCGCGCATCTACAAAGGGCTACGGGTTTTTGCCGGGCTCCGTCAGGTCACCGTGGAATCCCCGGAACGACTTGCAGCGGCACTCGATCTTGCCGATGCCGGCATGGATTTCGCTGATGCGCTGCATTGTCTGGCTGGCGGCGAGGAGATCGCGTTCGCCACATTCGACGAGCGTCTGATCAGGAAGGCCCGCGCCGCCGGCCTTTCCGGCGTCCGCGCGCCCTGAACGCACCAAAGCCGCATATGACAGGGCGCGGGGGGCTGCTATAAAGCGGCAAAAGCCATATGTGGAGGAGACCCGTCCCATGATTCCCAATGCTGCGCCCGCCTTCAATTTCGATCTCGGCGATACCGCCGATGCCATCCGCGAGACGGTCGCGTCCTTCTCGCAGGAAAAGATCGCCCCGCGTGCGGAGGCAATCGACCGCGACAACCAGTTTCCCCGCGATCTCTGGCCGCAGATGGGCGAGCTCGGCCTGCACGGCATCACCATCGCCGAAGAGGACGGCGGCACGGGGCTCGGCTATCTCGACCATGTCGTGGCGATGGAGGAGATCTCGCGGGCATCCGCCAGTGTCGGGCTCTCGTATGGCGCGCATTCAAACCTGTGCATCAACCAGATCGGTCGTCACGGTACGGCGGCGCAGAAGGCGAAATACCTGCCCAAGCTGATGAGCGGCGAGCATGTCGGCGCGCTCGCCATGTCGGAGCCGGGCTCGGGCTCGGATGTGGTCTCGATGCGTACCAAGGCCGAAAAGAAAGGCGACCGCTACGTGCTCACCGGCAACAAGATGTGGATCACCAACGGCCCCATCGCCGAGACGCTGGTCGTCTATGCCAAGACCGACCCGGATGCCGGCCCGCGCGGCATCACCGCCTTCCTGATCGAGAAGGGCATGAAGGGTTTCTCGACGCATCAGAAGCTTGACAAGCTCGGCATGCGCGGCTCCGATACCTGCGAGCTCGTCTTCGAGGATTGCGAGGTGCCGGAGGAAAACGTGCTCGGCCAGGTCGGCAAGGGCGTCAATGTGCTGATGTCGGGCCTCGATTACGAGCGCGCCGTGCTCGCCGCCGGGCCGCTGGGCATCATGCAGGCCTGCATGGATATCGTCATGCCCTATGTGCACGAGCGCAAGCAGTTCGGTCAGCCGATCGGCACCTTCCAGCTGGTCCAGGGCAAGGTGGCGGACATGTATGTCGGGATGAATGCCTGCAAGGCCTATGTCTATGCCGTCGCCAAGGCCTGCGATCGCGGCCAGACCACCCGCGAAGACGCCGCCGGCGCGATTCTCTATGCGGCGGAAAAGGCCACGCAGATGGCGCTCGACGCGATCCAGCTGCTCGGCGGCAACGGCTATATCAACGAATACCCCACAGGCCGCCTCCTGCGCGATGCCAAGCTCTACGAAATCGGCGCCGGCACCAGCGAGATCCGCCGCATGCTGATCGGGCGGGAATTGTTCGACAAGACGGCGTGAGCGTTGCACGCTATGGTCCCCGGGCGCGTTCGTATTCGGGCGCGCCCCTTTTATTGCAGGGTTGACTAAATTAGTTTTGCCTAATATATCGAATGTCAACGCGGTCGAAGGGCCGCCCGGGCAGCGCTTTCGCGGGGTTCCGGGCCCTTGGCAGGGCCGCATGACGACACATCGATCAGAAATTACAAAGGGAGTTCACCCGATGCAGAATCTTCTCAAGGAGCGCGTCGTCCGCCATTCCCCCTCGCGCGGTCCCGGCAGCCCCGATGTCTGGGGCATCTATGAGCCCGATACCGGCTCCATCCAGTACATCGCCGCCGACCCGGCCACCCGCAAGGCGGCTGTGATCGACGTGGTCTGGAATTTCGATCCCAAGCATTACCGCCTCGATACCGGCTCGATGGACCAGGTGCTCGATATCGTGCGCGAAAACGGGCTCACCGTCGAATGGGTGCTCGACACCCACCCCCATGCCGACCATCTGATGGCCGCCGCCCAGCTCAAGCAGAAGACCGGCGCGCCGATGGCGATCGGCGAGAAGGTGGACGCCATTTCGAAGATCTGGGCGGAGATCTACAACCTGCCCGATGCTTTCGATCCGACCCGTGATTTCGACCATCTGTTCAAGGAGGGCGAGACCTTCAAGATCGGCGAGATCGAGGCCCGCGTCATGCTCTCGCCCGGCCACACGCTCGGCTCGATCACCTATGTGGTGGGCGATGCCGCCTTCGTGCACGACACGCTGATGTATCCCGATGCGGGCACGTCGCGCGCAGATTTTCCCGGCGGCAATGCCTCGGAACTCTGGGACTCGATCCGCGCCATCCTCGACCTCCCTGGCGAGACGCGGCTCTATGTCGGCCATGATTACGGCACCGCAGAGCGCAAGGAGCCGATGTGGGAGGCGACCGTCGCCGAGCATCGCGCCGACAACATCCACGTCAAGGACGGTGTCACCCGCGAGGCATGGATCGACCGTCGTGAGACGCGCGACAAGACGCTGGCCCTGCCCGACCGCATTCTGGCGGCCCTGCAGATCAATCTGCGCGGCGGGCGTCTGCCCCCGGCCGAGGATGACGGGCGCCATTACGTCAAGCTGCCGCTCAACCGCTTCTGAAACGAGACGGGCCGGATCACAACGATCCGGCCCGTTTCGTTCTGTATGAGACGCGCGCCCGACCCGATTCAGGCTTCTCCCGGCGCGCGCTTTCCTATTCCGCCGCGTGCTGGGCGTGCAACCCCTCGCCGCGCGCCATCAGCTTGTTGAGCGCCGACAGATAGGCCTTGGCCGAAGCCACGAGCGTATCCGGATCGGCGCCGCGCCCGGTCACCGAGCGGCCATTGGCATGCAGCCGCACGGACACCTCCGCCTGCGCATCCGTCCCCTCGGTCACGGCGTGGACCTGATAGAGTTCGAGCACCGCCTCGTGCGGGACAAGCGTGTTGATGGCGTTGAACACGGCATCGACCGGTCCGTTGCCATCCGCCTCGTCGGCACGGATATCACCACCGATATCGAGCTTGAGCAGCGCCCGCTGCGGGCCACGCGTGCCGGCGATCACGGTCAGCGAGACGACGCGGATACGCTCATGCGCCTCGGCCAGCTTCTCGTCGACCAGCGCCTCGAGATCCTCGTCATAGATGGTCTTCTTGCGATCGGTCAGGGCCTTGAAGCGCACGAACACGTCCTGGAACTGGTTGTCGGAGAGTTCGTAGCCCATCTCCTCCAGCTTGTTCTTCAAAGCGGCCCGCCCGGAATGCTTGCCGAGCACCAGCGAAGTCTTGGAGACGCCCACCGATTCCGGGGTCATGATCTCGTAGGTCTGGGTATGCTTGAGCATGCCGTCCTGGTGGATGCCGCTCTCATGCGCAAACGCGTTCCGCCCGACAATGGCCTTGTTGTACTGCACCGGGAAGGAGGTCGCGTGCGCCACCGCCTTCGAGGCCTTGGTCAGCATCTCGGTGACGATACCGGTCTCGTAGGGGAAGGCGTCGTTCCGAGTCTTGATCGCCATCACGATCTCTTCAAGCGCCGCATTGCCCGCGCGCTCCCCGATCCCGTTGATGGTGCATTCGATCTGGCGCGCGCCGCCGGCGACACCGGCCAGCGAATTCGCCACCGCCATGCCGAGATCGTTGTGGCAATGCACCGAAAAGACCGCCTTGTCGGAATTCGGTACGTTCTCGCGCACCTTGATGAACAGATCGCGATACTCTTCCGGCGTCGTATAGCCCACCGTATCAGGGATGTTGATCGTGGTGGCGCCGGCCTTGATCGCGGCCTCGACGCAGCGGCAGAGGAAGTCGAATTCCGTGCGCGTGCCGTCCTCTGCCGACCATTCCACGTCGTCGACATGGTTGCGCGCCCGGGTGACCGACGAGATCACGTGCTCCAGCACGGCTTCCGGCTCGAGCTGCAGCTTGAATTTCATATGCACAGGCGAGGTGGAGAGAAAGGTATGGATGCGCGGGCGCGCAGCATGGCGCACCGCTTCCGCCGCCCGGTCGATATCCTTGTGCGCGGCGCGTGAGAGACCGGCCACGGTGGCGTTCTTCACGAGCGACGCGATTTTGGAGACTGCCTCGAAATCACCGATCGAGGCAATCGGGAAACCGGCCTCGATGATGTCGACGCCCATCGTGTCGAGCAATTCGGCGACTTCGAGCTTTTCGCCCAGCGTCATCGTCGCGCCGGGGCATTGCTCGCCGTCGCGCAGGGTGGTGTCGAAGATCAATACGCGGTCTTTGGCGGTGTTCTGGTCGGCCATGTCATCGTTCCTTGGTCGTATTGCCCGTTATTCTGATTGTGCGGGCGAAACTCTTCGGTGGCGGAGCATCACCTGTCGCGGGATGCGTCACGTCAAGGTGGCAATCGCTCTCCCCTGAAGGCCAAGGCGCAAAGCCCTGCCGGCCCTCAGGGGCTGATAAGGAGAAGCAGGCCGAGAAGAAGCGCGCAGGCGGCGAGCGGCGCGCAGGCGGGGGCGCGGACAGGCGCTGCAACGCAGGCGCTGCCTTCAATCGTCTCGCGCTGTGAGCCGGCCATCGCCAAGGCTCGTCTCCCGTATCTCGTCGCATCCGGATCATGCCGGATCATTACCAATCCTCTGTAAACCTTTCGTGAGCGTGGCTCAAGACGCAATTTTGATGCAGGGCCCGCCGCCAATGACGATAGCGGGTTGCCAAGCGGCGAAATCTCTCCAAAGTTGTCTGATCGACAACGATTGCCACGCCGGCGGGCGTCGGTGAATTGCCACGTCTTGCAAGCGTGCGCGGAGCTGCTGAACGGGGTCGTCATGAGTGCCGAGGTCAGAAGCTGGTTCGGTCCTGCCGTCGCCAATGTCGCGACCCATCCGGGTGTGCGGGCCCTCGTCGCGAAATGGCTCCAGATCCGCGCCGAGCGCGAGCCGCTGTTGAGCGACTTCTGGAACACGGCCGATCAGCAGATGATGGATTCGTCGATGCTGTTCATGAAGCTCGACGATGATTACACCTATCTGCATCACGGACGCTATCTGTGCGAACGCATCGGCTTCTCCATGCAGGGCCTGTCGCTGCGCAATCTGCGCACCCGGGTGCGCAGCCAGCTGATCGAGCTCTATGACCGGGCGACGAGCCAGTTCGATCTCATCTATTTCCAGTCCTTTGCCGATTTCGCCCAGGATGTCGTGCTCTGGGGCCGGTTATGCCTGCCCTTGCGCATGAAGGAAGGCGACGACCGCGTCCTGCTGCTGGTCTTCTGCCACATGATCGAGGACAAGGCCTCGCTGTTCAGGACGCTGTTCACGCATTCGCGTTACGGCATCATCGTCACCTGGCCGATCTACAATGCCAAGCGCCAGATCGACGATGCCTGGATCATCAACCAGAATGCGGCGGCCATGCCGATTACCGGGGTTCAGGATCACACCGCGGACGACCTGATGCTGCGGGCCGGGCCGGTTTTCTCCGATGATGCGCTCTGGCGCCATTTCGCGCGCGGCGTTCCGGGAGGCATGGTGTCGGCAGAGATCAGCGTCAGCACCTCCGGCAGCCGCTATATCGCCTCAGGGGAACTGATCGACGATTACCTCGTCTTTCATTTCGCCGAACAGAAGCCCTTCGATGAGAGCTTCGTGATCGGGTGAGCCGGCGCGGACCACACGCTTGACTGTCACGCCCCGATGGTTTCGGCTGTGATCTGCGATCAGGAGGGCAAACGATGATTCACCACGCCGAAAGCCGCAGCAAGCGCGGCTTCATGTGTGTTCTGGGGCTGGCTTGCCTTGTGCTGGCCGGTTGCAATACGCCCGGCCAGCCGGAACCCGTCGATGCCGGAACGACGGGTGGCGAGACCGAGATTGCGGCAATCGCCGGGCCGCAAACGCCTGATACGACCTGCGGACGCGCCATAGACGATTTTGCCGGCCTGCTCTCGCGTGATCTCGCCAACGGCATGGTGGCGCAGCGGGTCCATGACGAAGCGATGTCGGATCTCGAAGTGGCGGCGAGCGCCTGTCGTGCCGGTTCGCAGGATCAGGCGCTTTCCGCCCTGCGTGCGACGCGGATCCGCCACGGCTATCCCACCGGGTAGAGCCGACCGGCACCCGCCTTCCGGCCGGGCGTCAGGTCACGGCAGCGTTCCGGTGAAGGCGCGGGCGAGATAGGCGCGCATGAAATCCGGCAGGGCGGCGCTCATCAGATCATCCTCTTCGCCGATCACTTCGATTCCTGCGAGTTCCGGCTCCGCCATGCTCTGGCGCGCCGCTTCGCCGTGCCGTGCGAGATCCGCCGCCGGCAGCAAATCGAACCTTCCGACGCGAATCAGCGCCAGATGGCCGCCACGGCGCAGCATGTGCCAATACGGCTCGAGCACGCTGCGATCGGGCGCGAGCCCGGTCTCCTCGGCGAGCTCGCGCAGGGCTGCGGCGGTGAGATCGATGCGCCCGTCATCGGCGACATCCCCGGGATCGGGGGTGCCGGTGGCGAAATAGAGCGCGCCGGCATTATCCGTATGGGCGCCCATCCGCCCGACGAGGTACCGCCCGGCCCGGTCACGCGGCGCGATGGCGGGAAAGACGTTGACGGCGAACCCGTCGGGAAAGCCGGCTGCCTTGAAGGCCCGAAAGGCGCTGTAGCGCACGGGCATGAAATCGATCGCGAGCATGCCGTCGCACCCCGCTGTTGCGGATACGCGATGGGCGAGCAGCACTTCGCCGTCAAACAGATGCGGATTGCGCGCTCGCGCGGCGTGCCATTCCCGCGCGATCATCGAGGCATTGCGCTTTGCCCAGGGCCAGCGCGCGGGAACAAGGCGCGCATGGATGGCAGCGATGCGCGCGATCGAATAACCGAAATCCCCGCGCGATTCCGTCACGGCAAGAGTTCACCGCGTGCCACGAGCACCGCGTCGCCACCGATTTCCGCGCCGACGAGCGCCCCGTTCTCGACAATGAGCTGCAGCCGGATCAGGCTGGGGCGGCCCATCGCATAGCCCTGCTCGATGACGACATGATGCGTGCCGTCGCCGAGCGGCTCGTATTCCATCAATGCGCCGGCCAGGGCGGCTGCAGCGGAGCCGGTGGCCGGGTCTTCGGCGATCCCCATGCCCGGCGCGAACATGCGGCTGTAGAAGGAATGCGCCGGATCGACCGTGCCGGCGCTGTAAAGGTAGACCTCCCCGGCATCGCCGTCACGCCCGAACACCTTGTCGAAATCGGGCCCCGGACGCGCCCGTTCCACCGCGTCCCGCGAGGCGAGCGGCACCAGATCGAAGGGTACGCCGGCGGAATGGCGGCTCGGCAGATGGCGGTCGAAACCGATATCGGCGGGATCGAGCCCCAGGGCCGCTGCCGCCGCGTCCGGCGCCGGACCCTCCCCCAGATATTCCGGCAGGCGGGGCAGCCTGAACCGAGCATGGCCGTGATTCTCGCCCCGTTTTTCCATCACGCAGGGGACGATGCCGACACGCTCCTCCAGCCCGAAGGCATGGGCGGGCACCTCGGCTGCAGGATCGCCACCGTCATCCATCAGCCCGAGCAGCACAGCGGTGCCCACCGTCGGGTGGCCGGCGAAGGGCAGTTCGCGGCCCGGCGTGAAGATGCGCAGACGCGCCTTGTGGCGCGGCGATTCGGCGGGCAGCACGAAGACTGTTTCCGAGAGGTTGAATTCACGCGCGATCGCCTGCATCCGGGTCGCGTCGAGATCATCGGCCTCGTGCACCACGGCGAGCGGGTTGCCGGCGAAAGGCGTGTCGGTGAAGACGTCGAGGATGCTGTAGGGACGGGGCATGAAGGGCTCTCCTTGGGAAAAGTGAACGGGCGGGAATGTGGCGCAAGCGGTCTGGGCCTCAGCCGGGATCCGGGACTGATTCGGCCCGATCGCTACGGCGTGTTTTCGGAATCGTCAGGCTGACCGCGACCGGACAATGGTCGCTCGCCTGCGGGCGCAGCCAGCCGATACGCGGATAGCGGTCGGCGCGGGTCGAGAGCCAGGCGATCGAGCGGTCGGGATGGGTCGGGTCGAGGGGCGTCGCATAGCCAAGCCCGCGCCGCACGATCTGTGGGCGCGAATCGGGATTGGCGGCGGCGAGCGCCGGCGAGACCAGAATGTGATCGAGCTGGACATGATGCTCGACCGGCACGCCCTCCGGCCCCTCGCGATCGCGGTGATACAGCGTCCAGCGTTCGATTTCCGGCAGGCTGGCGGTGACATCGACGGCGAAATCCTCGAACAGCGGATCGATTCCCGAAGGCAGGGTCGGCACGATCTCGCCACCAGGGCCGATCGAAAAGCGGTGATCGTTGAGATCGCCCAGCACGATCCAGTTCGCTTCGCGCCAGCCGTCACCGAAACGCGCCTCGACGATGGCACGGATGGCGCATGCCTCGGCCCGGCGCAGGATCCGGGTCTGGTCGCGCCCGTCGGCGGCATAGCCCATGGATTTGAGATGGCAGATGAACAGGGTCAGCTCACGATCGCCCAGATCGATGGCGATCTCCAGGCAATCCCGGTTGAACACCCGGTCATCCGGTCCGATGCCGAAGCGCGCCAGTGCCGGGTCGTAGACACCGAGCGAAGCGAAACTCGCCTGCGCATATGATGTCGCGACGATCGCAGCCTCATCGGCAACAAGTCCCCTGCGGGCAGCGAAGGCGCAGTCGATGCCGCGCGGGTCGTTTCCCGACAGAAGCCGCAGATGGCCGTAGCGGAGATCTGAGACCGCATGCACGTAGTGCTTCATGAAAGGCGCGAGCACGCCGATATTCTCGACTTCCTGAAGTGCGATGATATCGGCTCCCGTCTCGGCGATGGCGAGCGCCGTGGCCTGGCGGTCGTCATCTTCCAGCGTCATCGCCATCGAGGCCTGGGCCTGCGCGCGCATGGCCGGATCGGCGAAATCGAACATCGCGAGCGCCGGGGCCGTCTGGGGCCGCCGGCGCGGGCCGTAGACGTTGCGCGAGACGAGATTTTCAACATTGAACGTCGCGATGCGCAGTTTCATGGGCCGATCCTGACGCGATCCGCGCGGGATCGCATCAGGAATTTTGCGGCATTCACCGCTGCGAGATCACTCTTCGAGCGAAAGCGCCACGAAACGCACCTCGCCCTGCGCATTGGCGATCAGGAACAGCGCCGAACGCCGCCCGTCTTCGCTGATCGCCGCGAGCCGGTCGAGCACCCCGGCGGGAGTCTCGACAGGCTCCTGGCCGACTTCGAGAATGACGTCGCCCGGCTGAATGCGCCGGTCGGCAGCGGCGGAATCCGGGTCGATCTCCGTGACCACGACACCCTCGACTCCATCAGCGATGGAGAAGCGCTCACGCAAGGCGTCGCTCATCATCATCATTTCCATACCCAGCGCATCGGCATGCGCTTCAGGCACGTCTGCGGGCGGGCGATCGCCGCGCGTGGCCATCTCACCTTCAGCCAGACGCCCGATCTCGACCTGGATGGTGACCTCCTCACCACGACGAATCACCTCGACATCGACCTCCTTGCCGATCGGCGTGGAGGCGACGATGCGCGGCAATTCGCGCGAGGATGCGACATCCTCACCATCGAAGCGCACAATGACGTCACCGGTCTCGATACCGGCGTCATTGGCCGGCCCTTCCGGATCGACCCCGGCGACGAGGGCGCCGCGCGCGCGCTCGAGGCCGAGCGCTTCCGCCGTTGTCTCGTCGACATTCTGGATGCGCACGCCCAGCCAGCCGCGCCGGGTTTCGCCGAATTCGCGCAACTGCGTGATGATCGGCTCGGCCAGCGAGGTCGGGATCGAGAAACCGATCCCGACGGAACCGCCGGTCGGCGACAGGATCGCGGTGTTGATGCCCACCACTTCGCCGTTCATGTTGAACAGCGGACCGCCGGAATTGCCGCGATTGATGGCGGCATCGGTCTGGATGTAATTGTCATAGGGGCCGGTATCGATATTGCGCGCCCGCGCCGAGACGATACCGGCGGAGACAGAACCGCCGAGACCGAACGGGTTGCCGATCGCCACGACCCAGTCCCCGATGCGCAGGTCCTCCGAATCACCGAAGCGCACCGCCACCAGCGGCGCGTCGACCTCGACCTGGAGCACGGCGATATCGACCTGCGGATCACGACCGATCACCTCGGCCTGGCGCGTGGTGCCGTCGGCCCAGATCACCTCGATCTCGTCGGCTTCGCCGATGACGTGGTTGTTGGTGATGACGATGCC
The DNA here is from genome assembly GCF_035311605.1 of Saliniramus sp. Taxonomy (NCBI): domain Bacteria; kingdom Pseudomonadati; phylum Pseudomonadota; class Alphaproteobacteria; order Hyphomicrobiales; family Salinarimonadaceae; genus Saliniramus; species Saliniramus sp. The sequence goes on along the minus strand of NZ_DATGCW010000361.1, from coordinate 11,461 downwards.
TTCCGGATCGATGACGAATCCGGAGCCCAGTGAATTGGAACGACGCTGGCGTGGGGGTGGCGCTTCCTGACCACGCCGGTTGAAGAATTCCTCGAACAGATCCTCGAAAGGCGTTCCAGGCGGCAATTGCGGGAAGGTACGACCTTCGCTGCGCGTCGTCGTCGCTGCCGAGATATTGACCACCGCCGGCATCACGCGCTCGACCAGATCGGCGAAGGATTCGGGTGCGCCGGGGCGCGGCACGGGAGACAGCACCTGCGCCTGTTGCGTCGGTGGCGTCACTTCGCTCGTCTGCGCGAAGCCGGGCACGGGCAAGACGGGCGTGAGTGCGAGCGCCAGCATACCGGCGAGAAACGCACGCGCATGTCGCTGCAACGGCGCCTTGGGGTGTGCGGCTTTGGATCTCTGGATCATCGAATCCCTCTGTCTCATTGAGCGGTGAAGGGTTGGCGCAGCCCCGAGGCCGCGATGGGCGCCCCGACAGCGTAAGCGCATGGCCTGCATCATTGCACAGATCGGCAGAATAACGGCAACCGTGTCGCAAACGTGCGAAAGATTGTTTCGTTCCACATGACGTCCTGTCCGCCGTGCCGTGCCGATCCGGTTCCACCGAACCTGGTCAGTGTCGAACCTGTGTCCGACGGGAGCGGATTGCAAGCACCCATCGATCCGCGTGATCGATTGTGACACCCTTGTCAGGGGCCTTCATAACTGTCATATCGCGATCGGGAGGTTGGCGAGGGACGTTTCACTCGCCAACCGGGTCAGGTCCGGAAGGAAGCAGCCCTAACGAGACCGAGCGGGTTCTCGTCCAACCTCCCACCTGTTTCCCCGGCGGATTCGGTGGCCGAAACGGTTTCGGCTTGAGCCCGGCCCTCGCCTCGTGTCCAATAGGCGCATGAACGAATTCGAGCCCGGCGTGACAGATTCTTCCGGCGAAGCCGAGCCGGCGCTCGCCGGGCTCGCGCCGCCGCGCCGCGACGATGCCGCCGGCTACCGCGTCCTTGCCCGCAAGTACCGCCCGCGCGATTTTGACGATCTCATCGGCCAGGAGGCCATGGTGCGTACGCTCTCGAACGCGTTTCGCACCGGGCGCATCCCCCAGGCCTGGATGCTCACCGGCGTGCGCGGTGTCGGCAAGACCACCACGGCGCGCATTCTCGCGCGCGGCCTGAATTATCAGCGCCCCGGCCATGACGACGGCCCCACCATCGATCTGGCCGAGCCGGGCGAGCATTGCGAGGCGATCATCGAGGGCCGCCATATCGATGTGATGGAAATCGACGCGGCCTCCAACAACAGCGTCGAGAATGTCCGCCAGATCAACGATGCCGTGCGCTATTCGCCGGTCTCGGCGCGCTACAAGGTCTATATCATCGACGAGGTGCACATGCTCTCGGGGGGCGCGTTCAACGCCTTCCTGAAGACGCTGGAAGAGCCTCCGCCGCATGCGAAATTCGTCTTCGCCACGACGGATATCCACAAGGTTCCCGTCACCATCCTGTCGCGCTGCCAGCGCTTCGATCTGCGCCGGGTGGGCGCCGACCGGCTGGTGGCGCATCTCACGCGGATCTGCGGCCTCGAAGGGGTCACCGCCGATCCCGAGGCGCTGACCGCGATCGCCCGCGCCGCCGAGGGCTCGGTCCGTGATTCGCTCTCGCTGCTCGATCAGGCGATTTCCCACGGCGCCGGCACGATCACGCCCGACACGGTGCGCGACATGCTCGGGCTGGCCGATCGCGCCAGGGTGATCGATCTGTTCGAGGCGGTGATGCGCGGCGATATCGTGCAGAGCTTTTCGCTCCTGGCCGATCAATACGGCGCCGGCGCCGATCCCGCCGCGATCCTGCGCGAACTCGCCGGTTTCACGCATCTGGTGACGCGGCTCAAGCTGGTGCCGGATGCCGCATCCGACCCGGCCCTGACCGAGGCCGAGCGCAAGCGCGGGGCCGAACTCGCACAGGATCTCTCGGTACGGGTGCTGTCGCGCAACTGGCAGATGCTGCTCAAGGGCGTCGCCGAAGTCGAATCGGCGAGCCGCCCGATCGCTGCCGCCGAGATGGTGCTGGTACGCCTGGCCCATGTCGCCGATCTCCCCACGCCCGACGAAGCTTTGCGCATGCTGCGCGAGGATGCCGCCGGCGCGTCGGCAGGCGGTGGTGGCAGACCTTCGGGCGCGCCAACGGGAAGCCGCGGATCGCAAGACAGCGGATCATATGGCGGCGGCGCGCATGGCGGCGGCGCGCATGGCGGCTCGTCATCAGGCACGCCCGCTCCCGTTTTCGCGCCCTCCGCTGCGGACGATCCCGTCCCGGCCCGCATGCTCGCGGGCGATGCCGGCGTCGGGCCGTCGCAGGTCCACCTGCAAGCGCAGGCCGATGATGCCGTAGCCCAACCCCGCCCCGCGCTCAGCGCCGTCCCGGCATCGTCGCCAGCGCAGCGCGATGCCGCCGCCCGTGCCGCAGCGGGGCGTGCCGACCCTGCCTCCGCCGCCGGGCTGCATCTCGCGCGGTTCGAGGATCTCGTCGCCCTCGCCGAAGAGAAACGCGACATCGTCATCAAGGCCGCACTGGAGCGCGATGTGCGGCTGGTGCATTTCGAGGACGGGCAGATCGAATTCGCCTACGCCGAGGGGGCCCGCCGCGACCTCGCCCCGGAACTGATGCGCAAGCTCGCCGACTGGACCGGTCGGCGCTGGGTCGTGGCGCTTTCCTCACAGCCGGGCGCGCCGACCCTGCGCGAGCAGGCCGAGGCGGCGGAGCGCGAACGCAAACGCGGCGCGGCGGATCATCCGCTGGTGCGTTCGGTGCTCGACAATTTCCCCGGCGCCCGCATCGTCGATGTGCGCGCCCGACCCGGCGCCGATGCGGATGTCGATCTTGAAACGTCGGAAACGGGCCTCGCCGAAACCGCCCCTCCACCGCCGGATGACGATGATGACGAGGACGGCGCTGCGCTGTTGTAGAACGGGCTCGCCCCGCGTCCCGCTCAATCGAAGCGATAGGCGATCTTGGTGAGGCGGGTACCGGCGACGGTTTCACTGCGGCTGGCGATGCGCTGTCCGCCCATCGCCTGGTAGAAGCCGCAGGCGCGCTCGTTTTCCGCAAGCGACCAGACGAGCACTGGCCCCGCATGGCGGTTGCGCAGATCGGCGCGGATCGAACCGAACAGGCGGCGCCCGAAACCGAGTCCCTGATATTCGGGGCGAAGATAGAATTCGTCGATTTCACCGGCGGCGGCAATGCTGCTGTCGCGGCAGCGACCGTAACAGGCATAACCGGCAATCTGCTTGCGGATCTCCAGCACTGCGATCGGACGGGGGCGCTGCAGTGTCCGGCGCCACCAGAGCGGCCCGCGCCGCTGCACCAGGCGTTCGAGCTGAATTCCGGGGATGACGCCGCGATAGGCCTCGCGCCAGGCCTGGTCGAAGGCCTGGGAGATGCCGCGATAATCGGCAGGAACGGCAATGCGGATGGCGGTGACGAGTTCGCTCATGGAATCAGATTAAGCCGGCACAAGCTTGTGCGAAAGCGGATTCTGTGTGTAGACGCCGGATTGCGGCGCCGATCACGCCCCCTGGTCGTGACCGGCACCGCCGCACCATCATCAGGCCGGCTTCACCGCCTTGGCGAGCATGGTCATTTCCGGGATCATGGTCTCGACCGAGGCATCCTTGAAGCCGTGACGCTCCATGGATTCGACCAGCCAGGCATCGTCGACGGAGCGGGCCTGCGGCGTGAACGCCGTGTGCTGCAACTGCCACAGGGCGGCGAGTTTGGGCCCGGTGCGATCAGCGCAGACGATGAAATCATGGATCAGCAGCGTGCCGCCGGGCGCCAGATGGTCATAGGCGCGCTTGATCAGCCCCTCATGAGTCTCGCCGGGTATGCCGGAGAGCAGATACGACATCAGGATCACATCCTGATTGCGCGGCCAGTCGGCCTTGAGACCGTCAGCCTCGATATAGTGAATGCGATCACTCAGGCCCGCCTTCTCGACGAATTCGCGTCCGATCGCAGCCACGTTGGGGAAGTCGACCACAGTCGCGGCGAGTTCGGGAAAAGCCTTGCAGAAGGTGATCGCAAAGGCGCCGGTACCGCCGCCCACATCAAGCATGCGCTTTGCGCCCGACAGATCGAGCGCCTTGACGAGCTGGCGCGCGGGACCGAGCGACCCGGCATGCTGACTCTCGGAATAGAGACGCGCTTCCGCCGGATCGGAAAACCATTCGGCATAGGAGCCCGTCGCCTCTGCCGGGAGCTTGCCGCTCAGGGCGTCCTCGACCTGATCGAGCAGACCGTACATCTGCTGACCGACCTGGCGGCACAGGTAATCGCCGAAATCGTATTTCGCACCCTTGACCAGAAATGCCTCGGAAGCGGGTGCATTGGAGAACTTTCCGTCATCCACCGCGACGAGACCGAGTCCGGCGAGTGCGGTCAAAAGGGTTTCGGCACGATCCGGATGCAAACCGGCAGCCTTGCCGAGTTCGGCGGCAGTCTTGGGCCCATTGTTCAGATGCGTGAACAGGTCGAAATGCAGCGCGGAAAACAGCGCCTTCGACGCCATGAAACCAAAGGCAATTTCCGAAATTTCATCGGCACGGGTGCGAAGCATCCCTCCATCTCCTCGATTGTTGCTGATGCCGCATGGTAGTGCGCTGCGACAAAAAATACCAGCAAGCATTTCGGGAAAACATACAACCGCCTTTCCGGTTGCATCTCCAATGCAATCACAACAGAGTGAACGCGTCCCGCCACCATTCCGGGGCGGTAGAAATGCTTGTGAGGCAAGGCGTCGGGCGAATCTCAGGCGCGCGCGACGACGATCTCCGGCACGCAGGTCAATGTCTGGAAGACGACGCAGCGCGCACGCGTGGCGGCGATCAGGGCGTCGAGAGTCGCATCATCGGCGTCGCTGGCGATCCGAAAGACCAGCCGGATCGCCGAGAAGCCGACCGGGGCATCATCGGCGATGCCGAGCGAGCCGCGAAAATCAAGATCCCCTTCCGCCTCGATCTGCGCATCGTCGAGCACAATCCCTTCCCTGGCCGCAATCGCCTTGAGAGTCACGCCGGCACAGCCGACCAGCGCCTCCAGAAGCATGTCCTCCGCTGACCGATCGGCCCCGGTACCGCCCGTGGCGCGATGCAGGCCGGTGACGGTGATGCCCTGTCCGGTTTCGACCCGGCAGGCCACGCCTTCGGGATCGACGCGCCCGCGCGAGCGGAAAACGACCTGTGCCGAAGCCGGATTCGCGCTGTACTTGCGCTCCAGCGGCCTGCGACGCGCCAGCAGATCGGAGGCTTCCATCATCAGGACCCTTCAACAACCAGAGATATTAATATTTCAAAATCTGAGACCAGCCTCGCCCCCCCGTCCAGCGGAATTCATGCAGGGCGCGCAAAGGCATATTCGCATGAAATTGTCCGGACAATCCTGCTTCTCCGGACTGAAGAAACAAGCGTGCGTGCATCGATGCACGCACGCATTGCAAAATCATGCTTTTCTGATCAGAGCTGGCCGAGAACCACGTCGGCACTGGTAGCATCCGCCTGGCCCGGCGCCGGCTCGACCGCCATCCAGGTGACGGTGCCATCCTCGACGATCATGGCGTAGCGCTTCGAACGAATGCCGAGCCCTCCGCCGGTCGCATCGAGTTCGAGACCGCTCGCCTTGGCGAATTCGGCACTGCCATCGGCGAGGAATTCGATCTTGCCTTCACCGCCGGACGATTTCGCCCACGCATCCATGACGAACACGTCATTGACGGCTGTCACCGCCACGGCATCGACACCCTTGTCGCGGATCGCATCGAGATGGCTGATGAAGCCCGGCAGGTGGTTCTTGTGGCAGGTCGGCGTGAATGCGCCGGGGACGGCAAAGAGCACGACCTTGCGGCCCTTGAAGACCTCCTCGGTCGTCTTCGGCGCCGGGCCTTCGGCGGTCATGGTGCGGAATGTCGCGGCGGGGAGCTTGTCGCCAACCTGGATGCTCATGAATCTCTCCGTGATCTGCTCGCGCAGGCATGATCGCATACGCGCAATCGCTTACAGGAATCTACGTAATCATTTTCGTGCCGGGTGGGAACCCCGCAATCGGCCGATGCGCATGCGCGTTGTCGCTCAGCCGTCGCCGGCCGCGTCGTCATCACTGCGTTTTGGCGACGGTACTTCGCGACGCGCACGGCGCAGCAGCCGCTGGTAGAGCAGGCCGACCCCCATGAGCACCAACCCGAGTGCAATGAAGGATGCAGCACGAATCGGCCCGCCGAGCCCCGAGAGATCGACGAAGAAGACTTTGGCAGCCGCAAGCGCGAGATAGCTGGCGGCAATGAGTCGCAGCCAGGGCAGATTGCGCCACAGGCCGAAGGCAAGCGCACCGATTCCGACAACGAGCAACATGGCCGAATAGGCCCATAATTCCGCCTCTCCGGTCGTGCGGAAGTGGCCGATGCGGGGCCCCTGGAATGCCATCCTTATCGCCGCGATGCTCCAGATCGCCTGGAGCAGGAAGGCAAGAACCGCCATCGCACGTGCCTGCAATTCCATCAGGCGTCTTGCGCCGGGACCGCGCGCGCCGTGCTCTGGCCCTGTATCGGTCGTTGCCTGTGCCCGGGCGGCGCGCCGCAGCATCACCGCGATGGTCCCCGCCACGAGAGCGGGAAGCAGATAGGCCGGCAGAAGTGCGTTGAGGAAGCGCCCGCCGGGCACGGGTGCGTCGATGATCAGCGGATTGACGGTGAAAACCAGCCCCGCGCCGGAGATGACGAGTGCGATCAGCCCGAAGACCCGCGCGCCGATCCGGGTGACGGGATCGGGGCGCCCGGAATCGGCTCGCAGGAGGATCAGCGCGGCGCACAGGACGGTAAGCACCGCGAGACCCGCGTCGAGCAGAGTATCGAAACGCGCCGGCGGCATTCCGCCATACAGGGCATGGCGCAGCTGGAAGAAGACGAGCAGCACGGCGAAGACGATGCCGAGCGCCTCCGACAGCCGGGACATTGCATCGCGCCCGTCACGGCTGAGCCAATACCCGGCGGCGAGGAAGGAGGCCGCCGGCACGCCGTAACCCCAGAGCAGCCAGTTGAAGAGGATGGTACGCCCCGGATCGCCATCGACGATGCCGGGATCCCAGAGCAGGCGCAGACCCACCAGAACCGCCAGCGCCCCCACCGCGTATCGCAGCATGCCGATCCCGGTGCGATGCGCCACGAAGGCTGTTCCGGCGCCGGTGAGCGCGAGAGCCACGGTGAGCATGCCACGATCGAGCCAGAAGGTGAGCGCCAGCGCGAGATTGCCCAGAGCCGCAACGGCCGACAGGCTGCAGATCAGCACAATGCCCGGAGTGCCCTTCGGTGCTGCGCCGTCATGCACGGGATGGCCGTCGCGGCCGTGCGCCGCCCCCCCGTGATGACGCGTCGCGAGCACGGCGTAGGCGCTTGCCAGAAGCGCTGCAGCAACGGCGAAAGCAGGTTCGGCGACCCCCGCCATGAGATTGATGGCGCCGGTCATCCGCCAGTTGACGGCGATCAGCACCACGACCGGCGCGGCAGCGAAGACCAGAGCGTAATCGGCAACGATCGCGCCCTGCATCCCGGCCGTCCGGCGCAGACGCCAGTAGCCGAGTGCGGCGGCAGCTGCCGTCGCCGTTGCCGCAAAGGCGACGAAAGACCGGAAGGCCTCCGGCCAGGGCAGATTCCCCACCGGTCCTGGCAGGACCCGTATCGGCTCGCCGAGCGCCTCGCCCGCCAGGGGCCAATCCAGCAGCGTCACGATCAGCGCGGCGACGGCCATGACGCAAACGCTGGACAAGGCCGGCACAGCGCCCGCGAGCAGCATCAGGACGATCATCAGCGCTGAAAAATACAGGGTCGGCGCCCCGCCCGGCAAAAAGCTCGTGGCCAGGACAAAAACCGCCAGAATGCCCAGAAATACAGCCCGCCCGCCCGTATCGACCTGCTGTGCGGAGAGCGGCATCGCGCGATACGGCAAGTAGGCGAAGACGAAGACGGCAAGTGCCGTCTGGATCAGGAGATGCAGGCGGGCCGGCACGGACGGGCCGTCGAGCATCGGCACTGTCCAGAAAACGGCGAGCGCCGTCGCCGCGAGCGCCAGACGGCGCCAACCGCGCAGCCATGCCAGCGCCTGCGCCGCAGCCGTGACGACGAAGAAATACGGCACCAGCGGCCAGGTCTGCCCGCTTTCCCCGCCGGTCAGAATCGGAACGGCGAAGGCGCCGATCAGCCCCATCGCGGCCAGCAATTGCCCGTGCACGGCTGCGGCCAGCATGGTCGCGAGCCCGACGGCACCCAGCAGCAGGAAGGCGGAGCCCGGGCCGAGAAATCCGTAGAGTGCGAAGGCCGCATATACGGTTGCGAAGGCGCTGGCGGCGCCGGCGGCGGTCAGAGCGGCCGGCACGTGTCCGGGACCGATCCCCGGCAGGGCGAGGGCGTCATCGCGCCGACGCAGGATTTCACCGCCGATCAGCAGGGCCAGCGTGAAGGCCGTCGCAAGCCCGATCCGTGCTGCCGGCCCGAGAAAACCCTGCTCAATCGAGAAGCGGACGAGGAAGGCGCCGCCAAGCCCGAGCGCGAGCGCACCAACCCAGACGGCCCAGCGCGTCCCGAGACGCTCCTCGAGGCTCGCCTCCTGCCGAGAAGGAGGCTCTGCCGCAGCAGGCGCTGCCGACGCGGGGGAAGCCGGCGGTGCTGGCGGTGGCGGTGCTGCCTGCTTGTCCTGCCCGGTCACGTCATCAAATGGCTCGGCCTCGGCGGTTTCTTCGCTAACCGGTTGCTCGGATAAGGGTTCTTCCGGCGTGGCCGCTTTCGGCGTCCCTTCTTCCTGCGATTCCTGTTCGGGAGCCGTCTCTTCCGGCGCGGCCTGCTTCGGCGCCGCCCGCTCGGATGCCGCCCGTTCGGGGGTCGCCTCGCCTGACGCCTCGCCCGTTTCCGGCGGCACATCCCGATATCGGGTCCGCAGGAGCCATTCGATGCGTTCGATTCGGCCCTGCAATCCAGCGACGTCGCGGATGGCGCGGCGCGCCGTCAGGAGCCCCACCACCGCGATGATGGGAACAGCGATCGAAACCAGCGCGGAAATGATCAGAATGACGGTCAAAGCGGCCAATACCTCAACTCCGGAATGCACCCCTCGGATCGGTTACACCGGCATGATTGCCTAACCTCGGGAGGAGCGTGCTAGCGGGCACACGTCAGCGCCGTCATGCTTCACGGCCTTGGACCAGGGGGGCCTTTGCGCGCGCGATCGTTTTCTGCGGATGCCGCACCGGATTTCCCGGCGGCAGCATCCTCCGGGTCATACAACAGCGCCTTACGGTCATTGATCCTGACCGAAAACCGATCGATCCGGGCCTGCAATTGCGCCACGAGGCTCGCAAGCTCGCGCACTTTCACGAGCGCGATGATGGCGATGACCGGCGCGGCCAGGAAAAGCGCCGTTGCCATGAACATCAGGAAGAAATAAGCCATCAAAAGCCCCTCCGGATACGCGTTTCGCTATCTTCTATCGGAAAGGTTGCGACAATGCCACCGCCCCTGATCCATTTCGCCGTGCGCTGGTGCGCCGTCACGCGGCGCGCTGCGGGCCGGGCAGGCGCAGCGCGAAGGGCACACCGGTCGACACTTCGCGCCCGCGCCCGATCGCTTCGATCGCTGCGCGCATGCGCCCGTCTCGCGCGAGGAGATCATCGGCGAGCGCCACCAGCCGCGCATTCGGCGTCGCGAACGGTGCCTGCTTGCGCAGATAAGCCGCGATCATCGCCTCTTCCACCTCGGGCGCGAGCGCACAGGCAGCGATAAAGGCAGCGGCGGGGGAGCGGCTCACTCCGAACCAGCAATGTATCACCAGCGGGCGCAGGCGCGGCCAGCCGGCCACGAATGCGACGAGCCGCGCCACATCCGCTTCCTGCGCGAGGACATAGCCTTCCCGTGGCGCCGTGATGTCATTGATGCCGAGCCGCAAATATTGCGCCCCGGCAATGGAACCACTGTCAATCAGGGGCATTGACGGAGAAACCAGACTGACGAGATGCGAGGGTCGCTGCGCGCCCATGACATCATCAAGATCAGCGAGCGGGCAAACATGAATGACAGACATGATTTTTCTTATCTGCGACGGCGCTTTGCCAGTCAAGCGGCGTTCCGGCCCTGAAATAATCATGCTGCGTGGACCGTCTTCCGGAAAATATACGAGAGCGATAATGCCCGCTCACGAAATCGTCAACTTCCAACAGCCAAGTCACAATCGCGCCACAATTCCGCCACTGCTTTGAACCTCCTTATGGTTAATCAGTTATGAACGTTGCTTCTTTGCAACGAATGCTTTGAAATACGCAAAATTTACGCTTTTCCCACTTCTCGGACCCATCATGTTGCGTTAGCTTGCAGCGAACTCGAAACATAAGGATGCTCACAATGAAGCGTACTCTCCTTGCCTCCACCGCCCTGGCGTTCCTCGCCGTCCCCGCCTTCGCAGCTGACCTTCCGTCACGCGAGCCGGCTCCGGCCCCGCAGACCTACACCGCACCGCCGGTCTTCACCTGGACGGGCTTCTATGCCGGTGTGAATGTTGGCTGGAACCAGAACGAGATGGATGTGCGCAACCGTGGCTTTACGGGCACCGGCGGCGCTGGCAGCTACAACCCCTTCTCGGAGAAGAAGAACGGCTTCATCGGCGGCTTCCAGGTCGGCTACAACCAGCAATTCGACATGTTCGTCGCCGGCGTCGAGGCCGATCTGAGCTATCTCGGCAATCGCCGTGCGAGGGCTTCTACCGGTGTGACCGGGCTCGGAAACAACGTCACCGGCGTCCAGGCGACAAGCCGCCTCGACTGGCTCGGCACGTTGCGCGCCCGCGCCGGCGTCGCGATGGATAACGTGTTCGTCTACGGCACCGGTGGTCTCGCCTTCGGTAATCCGGATCAGCGCCTGACCCTGACCAATGCCGCCGGCACCATCACGCACACCGGCACCAAGGATGAGACCCGCCTCGGCTGGACCATTGGTGCGGGCGCCGAGATCGCCGTGATGGACAACCTGTCCTTCAAGGCTGAGTATCTCTACTACGATCTGGGTCGCAACACGGTACGCGCCAACGTAACGGCGGCCGGTCCGGCGGGCACGGCCAACTCGGCTCGCTTCGAGAACAACGGTCACATCGTTCGCGCCGGCATGAACTACCGGTTCTGAGCGATCGGAAAATCCGAAACGAAAGGGCCCGGAGCGATCCGGGCCTTTTTTCTGCGCGATCCGCTTCCGCCGTTCAGGCGCTCATGCGCCGTTGACCCGGATCGGGAACCGAGACGCCGGCAGAGTTGTACTCGTTGAGCTTGTTGCGCAGGGTCCGGATCGAGATGCCCAGTATCTTCGCCGCATGGGTGCGGTTGCCCACGCAGTGATCGAGGGTGTCGAGAATCAGATCCTGCTCGACCTCCGCCACCGT
>NZ_DATGCW010000360.1:0-4125 GCF_035311605.1 Saliniramus sp. | reverse complement strand
GAGAGCCAGGTCTCGGCGACGCTCGCCCGGGCCGTGGCCCGGGGGCGCCGCGCGACGTGAGACCTCAGGCCGCCTTTTCGAGAATGGCGGCGATCTCGTCCTTGAGTTGCAGCCGCTTGCGCCGCATGTCGTGTTCGACTTCCTCGGTCGTCGGCTCGACGCGCGTCTCGACGCGGTGGATCGCGCGATTTACCTCGTGATACTCGTCCGCGAGTTTGGCGAAATGGGCATCGGCCATCTTCAGATCATGGATCTGCTGCACCTTGTCCGGGAATTCCTCGGCCAGTTCGTGCGGGACGTGGCTCATCGTGTCTTCTCCTTTTTTGAAAGCCTTCTGCTCCACACAATCGGATTCGACGCGACCGCGCCTTGAGAATTGTCAATGGCGAAGGTCGTGCGAACGGTTTTCGGGTGCTCTGGCATATGGCATGCACGTCGAAATTGCTTTTCAGGGTGGGGTGTGAATGTGTCTTCGTGAGGATAACGAATTGCGCTACGCGCAGCTTCAGCGCCTTGCGCGCGAGCATATCGCGTCGAAAATCAACGCGAAGAGCGCGCGTGTCGGGGTTACGCGCTTCAAGGGGGTCACGCTGGCGTCGATCTGTGACGCTGCGCTCGAAGAGGCGCGAAAGGAATGGCCGAAACATTACGGTCCGGATACGCATGAGGGCTTTTCGTATAGCTGGGAGCGCTTATATTACAAGTTCAGGAACCGCGTTTCATTCTTCAACCTTGCAGTCTGGCAAGAGATTGAGGGACATGGGCGCATTCTGCAGGGGCTTGCATTGGGCAAGCCGTCGAATTCCAAGACCCATTTGACGATACATTGGGTCGAAAGGAGTTTCGCTCCTACGGCGATAACAGGCGTGCTAACGCTGATATTGCCTTGTGCGCACGAATATGCGAAACTTTTGCGTGCTGAACGCGTTTTGATCAAGGATCCGGTTGACAGTCGGGTTTACGAAAAATACGGCTTTACGCCATACAAGCTGCCGAAAGTCGGTGGCGTCTATATGAGTAGGAATGTGCGATGACAGCGAAACAGAACGCAGTTGAGGAAATGGTGTCGGTCGACACGGATCTTCTCGTCGACGCGATCGAGTTCGCTCGCAAGCGCGCAGAGGAAGTGCATGCCGAAAGCACGCACACCATGATCGATGAGATTGACGACGCGCTCTGGGCGACCTGGGGCGATGATGACGGCAACATTCTCGTCGCCGATAAGGATGGTCTCGAAGGGTGCGACCCGTTCGACGATGATGATCTCTTCGCGGATGCCGCCTGACCGCATCCGCCAGAACCGGTTTTCATTAAAGCCCCGGCAGTGCCGGGGCTTTTTGCGTTTTTACTTCCGGAGGTAAGGGCATGCTCCAGGCCTTCCACGAAATCTCTTTTCCTTTCTCCGTGGCGCGCGGTGCGCGGGGCGGGCCGGTGCGGCGCACGGATGTGGTGACGCTGGCATCGGGGGCCGAGAGCCGCAATGCGCGCTGGGCGCGCTCGCGTCGGCGCTACGATGCCGGGCTCGGGGTGCGCAGCCTCGACGATCTGCATGCGGTGATCGCCTTCTTCGAGGAACGGCGCGGGCGCCTGACCGGGTTCAGGCTGCATGATCGGGTTGATTGCCGCTCCGGCCCGCCCGGTGCGACGCCCGGTCCCGGTGACCAGCCGCTCGGAACGGGCGACGGGGAAACCCTCGTCTTTCAGCTCACCAAGACCTATGGCGGCGCCCATGCGCCCTATACCCGCCCGATCGCGAAGCCGGTCGCGAGCAGTGTGCGCGTCGCGCGCGACGGCAATGAACTGGTCCCCAACGTCGATTTCGTGGCCGATGTGACCACCGGACAGGTGACGCTGCTCACGCCGCCGCCGGAAGGCAGCGTGCTGACGGCGGGATACGCGTTTGACGTGCCGGTGCGCTTCGACACGGATTCCCTGGATATCGACCTTTCCGCCTTCGAGGCCGGCGCGGTGCCAAATGTGCCGATGGTGGAAATCGTTCCCTGAGGCGCGTGGCGCGCTCCAACACCGTTTCAAAGAGACTTCCCATGCGACAGATCGACGAGAACCTCGCCGCGCATCTCGCGGCGGGGGTGACGAGCCTGTGCCGCTGCTGGCGGTTGATCCGCCGCGACGGTGCGATCATGGGCTTTACCGACCACGATGCGGACCTCGCATTCGACGCCACCACTTTTCATGCCGGCACCGGCCTCGACGCCGCCGAGGCCACGCAGGAACTCGGCTTCGCGGTCTCGGGCGGTGACGTCGCCGGAGCGCTGATGTCGGGCGGTATCACGGAAGACGATGTAGAGGCTGGTCTTTATGACGATGCGAGCATCGAATTCTGGCTGGTCAACTGGCAGGATCCTGGCCAGCGCCTCCTGATCGACCTGTTCCATGTCGGCGAGATCCGGCGTGCCGACGGCGCCTTCGTCATGGAGTTGCGCGGGCTCACCCATCGCCTCGACGAGGAGAGCGGGCGGCTCTACCGCGCTGCCTGTTCGGCCGACCTTGGCGATGCCGCCTGCGGGGTGACGATCACGCCGGTCGAGGCAATAGTCATTGCAAGCGCGGATGCGCTGCATCTCACCCTGAGCGGGATCGCGGGGCAGGCGGAGGCCTGGTTCAGCGGCGGCAAGCTCATCTTTACGAGCGGCGAGAATGCGGGTTTTGCCGTCGAGATCCGCAGCCATGGTGCTGACGGCGCGGTCGCCCTGTGGCAGCGCGCCCCGCGCCCCGTCGCGCCGGGCGATACGGTGACCGTGACACCCGGTTGCGACAAGACCTTTGCGACTTGCCGCAACAAGTTCGGCAATAGCGTGAATTTCCGCGGCTTCCCGCATATGCCGGGCAATGATTTCATCCTGCGTGTGCCGCGTCAGGGCGAGGCGGGGCTCGATGGCGGGAGCCTGTTCCGATGAGCCCGCACGAAGCCGCCATCGTCGCCGCCGCGCGCAGCTGGATCGGCACGCCCTATCGCCATCAGGCCTCATTGCGCGGTGTGGGATGCGATTGCCTGGGCCTGATCCGGGGCGTCTGGCGCATGGTGATGGGCTGCGAGCCGGAGCATCCCGGCGCCTATCGCCCGGACTGGGCCGAAGCGGGTAATACGGAACGCCTGCTTGCCGCTGCCGGACGCCACCTGATCCCCGTTGATGCGCCGGGCCCCGGGCGGGTCCTGATCTTCCGCTGGCGTGATGGGCTTCCCGCCAAGCATTGCGCCATCGCTACCGATACGGGTCGGATGATCCATGCCCATGACGGGGCCTGCGTGGCCGAGGTCGCGCTGGGCGGCTGGTGGCAGCGTCATCTCGCCGCGAGCTTCGCCTTCCCGCCCCGCGCGCCGCGCGCCTTTCATGAAGAGGATGCCCATCGATGACCACGATGATCCTGCAAACCGCCGGTCAGGCGATCGGCGGCGCCGTCGCCGGCCCGGTCGGCGCCATGCTTGGGCAGACGCTGGGAACGATGGCGGGGTCGGCCATCGACGGTGCTTTGTTCGCCACCCATGAATACCGGGTGCTGGAAGGGCCGCGCCTCGCCGAGATGCAGGGGCTCGCTTCCAGCGAAGGCGCGCCGATCCCGCGTGTTTATGGCCGCGCGCGGATCGGCGGCCAGGTGATCTGGGCCACGCGGTTCGAGGAGCAGGTCGACGTCACGGTGGAGCGGACCGGGCGGCAGGGCGGCAAGGGTTTTTTTCGCAATTCCGGTGGCGGTGGCGGTTCCACCGTGACCACGAAGGAAGTGCGCTATTCCTACTATGCCAATCTCGCCATAGGCCTTTGCGAGGGCCCGATCGCCTTCGTGCGCCGGGTCTGGGCCGATGGGCGCGAGGTGGAGCTGACGCAGATCACCATGCGCGTGCATCGCGGCGGCGCCCATCAGCAGCCCGATGCGCTGATCGTGGCCAAGGAGGGGGCGGATCGGGCGCCGGCCTATCGCGGGCTGGCTTATGTCGTATTCGAGCGCCTGCCGCTGGCCGATTTCGGCAACCGGGTGCCGCAATTCACCTTCGAGGTGGTGCGCCCGGGCGAGGGCGTCGGCGCGATGATCCGTTCCGTCTGTCTGATCCCGGCGGCGGCGGAGTGCGGGTATGATCCGACGCTCGTCATGCAGGTGATCGGCCCC
>NZ_DATGCW010000359.1:0-18379 GCF_035311605.1 Saliniramus sp. | reverse complement strand
GCCCGGTGCGCAGGCCGCCATCGACCTGCAACGCCACGCGCCCGCGCAGATGGTTGAGCACGAGCGTCTGATGCGTCTCGGCCAGCCCCATCTCCCAGGGCGAACCGGCATGCTTGAGCGAGGTCAGCGGCGAGGCGCCGGTGCCGCCTTCAAAACCGGAAATCGTGATGTGATCGGCCCGCGCCTTGGCGACACCCGCCGCGACGGTGCCGACACCGACTTCCGAAACGAGCTTCACGGAGACATCGGCTGCCGGGTTGACGTTCTTCAGATCGAAGATCAGCTGGGCCAGATCCTCGATGGAATAGATGTCGTGATGCGGTGGCGGCGAGATCAGGCCGACGCCGGGCGTCGAATGGCGCAGCTTCGCGATGACCGCATCGACCTTGTGACCGGGCAATTGGCCGCCCTCACCGGGCTTGGCGCCCTGGGCGACCTTGATCTGCATCTGGTCGGCATTGACCAGATATTCCGTCGTCACGCCGAAGCGGCCGGAGGCGATCTGCTTGATCGCCGAGCGCTTGGAGCGTCCGTTCGACAAAGGCTTGAAGCGCCCGGCATCTTCGCCGCCTTCGCCCGTATTCGAACGCGCTCCGATCTCGTTCATGGCGAGTGCCAGCGTCTCGTGCGCTTCCTTGGAGATCGCGCCGAGCGACATGGCGCCGGTGGCAAAACGGCGCACGATCGCAACCGCCGGCTCGACTTCGTCGAGGGCGAGGGGCTTGCGCCCGACATCCTCGGCCTGCTTGAGGCGAAACAGCCCGCGAATGGTGGAGAAGGCGTTCTCCTGCTCGTTCACGAGCCGGGCGAATTCGCGATAGCGGTCATCCGCCTTGAGGCGCACGGCATGCTGGAGCGTGGCAACCGTATCGGGTGTCCAGGCATGCGATTCGCCGCGCAGGCGATAGGCGTATTCACCGCCCACACCGAGTGCGTCGCGATAGACCGGCGAGGTGCCGAAGGCTTCGTCGTGACGCGTCATGGCCTCGCGTGCAATCTCGGGAATACCCGCACCCTCGATCATCGTCGCCGTGCCGAAGAAATACTTGTCGATCAGCTCGGATTTCAGCCCGACCGCATCGAAGATCTGCGCGCCGCAATAGGATTGGTAGGTCGAGATGCCCATCTTCGACATGACCTTCAGGATTCCCTTGTCGATCGCCTTGATATAGCGCTGGATAACCTCCTCCTCATCGATCTCGGCGGGAAGCTCGTCCTTCATGGCGAGCAGCGTGTCGAAGGCGAGATAGGGATTGATCGCCTCGGCGCCGTAGCCGGCCAGGCAAGCGAAATGGTGCACTTCGCGGGGCTCGCCGCTCTCGAGAACGAGCCCCACGGAGGTGCGCAGGCCGCGCCGGATCAGATAGGAGTGCACCGCCGCGGTGGCGAGCAACGCCGGGATGGGCAGGCGATCGGGGCCGACCTGGCGATCGGAGAGGATGATGATGTTGTAGCCGCCGCGCACGGCCGCCTCGGCGCGGTCACACAGGCGCTCGACCGCGCCCTCCATGCCCGCAGCGCCCTGCTCGATCGGATAGGTGATGTCGAGGGTCTTGGTGTCGAAGCGGTCCTCGAAATGGCCGATGCAGCGGATCTTCTCGAGATCCTCGTTAGTCAGGATCGGCTGGCGCACTTCAAGGCGCTTGCGCCGGGAGGTGCCTTCGAGATCGAGGATGTTCGGACGCGGGCCGATGAAGGAGACGAGGCTCATGACGAGCTCTTCGCGGATCGGGTCGATCGCCGGATTGGTGACCTGGGCGAAGTTCTGCTTGAAATAGGTGTAGAGCAGTTTCGCCTTGTCGGACAAAGCCGAAATCGGCGTGTCCGTGCCCATCGACCCGACGGCCTCCTGGCCAGTGACGGCCATCGGCTCCATCAGCAGCTTGAGATCCTCCTGCGTGTAGCCGAAGACCTGCTGGCGGTCGAGCAGGGAGACGTCTGTGCGGCTCGCGCGCGCCTGAACGGGGCGCAGGTCTTCCAGCTTGATCTGGGTCCGCTCCAGCCATTCGCGATAGGGAAGGGCGGTTGCGAGCTGTGTCTTGATCTCCTCGTCGGAAACGATGCGGCCTTCTTCGAGATCGATCAGCAGCATGCGGCCCGGCTGCAGCCGCCACTTGTCGACGATCTTCTCCTCGGGAATCGGCAGGACGCCGCTCTCCGAGCCGAGCACCACGAGATCGTCATCCGTGACGAAATAGCGCGCCGGGCGCAGACCATTGCGATCGAGGGTCGCGCCAATCTGGCGGCCATCGGTGAAGCAGACCGCCGCCGGGCCGTCCCACGGCTCCATCAGGGCTGCATGGTATTCGTAGAAGACGCGCCGGTCCTCGTCCATCAGCGGATTGCCCGCCCAGGCCTCGGGGATCAGCATCATCATGGCATGCGCGAGCGAATAGCCACCGCGCAACAGGAATTCGAGCGCGTTGTCGAAACAGGCCGTGTCCGACTGGCCTTCATAGGAGATCGGCCAGAGCTTGGAGATGTCGTTGCCGAACAATTCCGAATCGACGCTCGCCTGACGCGCCGCCATCCAGTTGACGTTGCCGCGCAGCGTGTTGATCTCGCCGTTATGCGCCACCATGCGATAGGGATGCGCCAGCTGCCAGCTCGGGAAGGTGTTCGTGGCGAAGCGCTGGTGCACGAGCGCGAGCGCGCTTTCGAAACGCGGATCCGCCAGATCCTGGAAATACGAGCCGAGCTGCGTGACGAGCACCATGCCCTTGTAGACGATGGTGCGTGAGGACAGGCTTACCGGATAATAGCCGGCGGTGCGCGGATCTTCCAGATCATAGACGGTGTTGGAGATCACCTTGCGGGCGAGGAACAGGCGGCGCTCGAAGGCGGCTTCATCCTCTTCCTTGGCCTTGCCGATAAAGACCTGCCGGTGCAGCGGCTCGCTGGCTTTCACATTCTCGGAAAGATCCGCATTGTCGACGGGGACATCGCGCCAGCCGAGCAGGGTGAGGCCTTCATCGGCGACGACTTTCTCGACGATCTTGATGACCCTGGCATAGCCTTCTTCGTCGCGCGGCATGAATAGCTGGGCGACGCCGTATTCGCCGGGTTCAGGTAGCCAGATACCGAGCTTGGCGCATTCCGCAGCGAAGAAACGATGCGGAATCTGGGTCAGGATGCCGCAGCCATCCCCCATTTTCGGATCGGCGCCGACGGCGCCGCGATGGTCGAGATTGCGCAGGATATCAAGGCCCTGCTGCACGATCGCGTGGCGCTTTTCGTTCTTCAAGTGGGCGATGAAGCCGACGCCGCAGGAATCATGCTCGTTCGCCGGATCATAAAGCCCCTGTTTCCCGGGCAGACCGGGAATGGTGATGCGGCGTGGTGTTGCCATCAGCGTCTTGGCAACCTGCGCGCAGCCGTCATCCGTCCGCTTCGCGGTCTTCGCGTCACCCGGCATCTGATCCGTCATGATCCTGCTCATCGTCGATCCTCGTTCTTCCGGCCTAACCGTATCGAAGCCGGCGCATTGCGGCGCGCCTCGGGTGGCGGTGCCGTCGCCCGGCTCATCTGGAGCCGCAGCCGCATCGCTCGGTTTTCTTCCTGGAGGCTCGGTTGCGCCGTTGCCGGGTCACCCGCGCCTCGCGCGGGCACCGTGGGCGTCACAGACCCGCACGCACCCGCGACACCCGCGTCAAACGGGCGCTCGGTTTGTGATCTCGTTTCGGGGCGCCATGCGCCATGACCATAACCTCGAGACCTGCTCGCGGACCGGCAACAACGCCGCATCCGAAAAGATTGGACAGTAATGCTGTCCTAACGCGCGGCGGAAGTTGCCAGATTTTTCCGCATGACACAAGCGTGTTTTCAACGCCTCTTTGTACGAAGATTTCGCCCCATTGGGAAGAGTGCGCAATAATGCGACAAATTGCTGCCCCAAGCCGAAGTCTTCCACAACGGTCGCAATCAGGTGCCGCCCGCCGCGACGATCTTTTCGCATTTGCGAAAACTGTTTGGCACACAGTCGCGCAAGCACGCGGTAATGGCGGGTGCGCTGGAAGACAGGCCGCCTGTGCGCTGGCCCGGTTCAGAGCAGGCGCGCCAGTACCTCGGCTTCGAGGAAACCGGCCAGATCGCTGGTGATGTAATCGATATGCGGCGCCTCGACGGCTTCCTGCTCGAAATTTTCGCGAAACGGATCGAGCGTGGCGGGGGTGACGAGTGTGGTGGTCATGCCCGTATCATGGGGCACGACGAGGTTCTTGGCGATATCCTCGAACATGGCCGCGCGCGCCGGATCGACGGCATGGCGCTCGAAGAACATCTCGTAGGCTCGCCGGTCGGGCTTGGGGATGAAATCGGCGGCGATTATATCGAAAACATCCTCGAAATGATCGAGAATGCCGATCTTGGTTGCGACGTTCTCGGCATGCCTGCGCGAGCCGTTGGTCAGGATCAGGCGCCGACCGGGCAAAGCCTCGATCGCCTTGCCCAAAGCCGGGTTCAGATCGATGGCGGAATGATCGATGTCGTGGGCGAAGTCGAGGAAGGCATAAGGGTCGACACCGTAGACGTCCATCAGCGCCTTCAGCGTGGTGCCATGCTGGTGATAGAAATATTTCTGCAAGGCGCGCGCCGACATGCCGTCAATGCCGAACAGATCCGCGACGAAGGCGGTGATGCGCGCATCGACCTGCGGCCAGATCCGCGCCTCGTGCGAATAGAGCGTGTTGTCGAGATCGAAGATCCAGGTCTCGACATGCGCGAAGTCACGGGCATCGGGGGCGGTGAAGTGGGGTTGCTGGCTTTGCGGATTCTGCTGCGGCGTGTCGGACAAGGGATATTCCCGTAGAGGAAGGTGGGTGCCGGTCACCCGGCGACCATTGAATATAGGCCTTCCGGGCCGGGGATGCGAGCGGCGCGGGAGTTCCTCCCTGAATTAGTATTGCAATGTTATAACATTCAATATATCCGTGCGACATCTTCCCCGGCTGGCCGTTGCGCGCGGCGCCGACACCTGTACGAGACCGCATGCTTGATGATGACCAAATCGAAAGCGCGCAGGAGGCCTGCCTGTCGGTCTGCATGCGCTGCAAGCCGCCCGAATGGACGGGCCCGGATGCGGAGCGTCCGGGGCAGCGTATCGCTCAAGCGATCGCGGCGCGGCTGCGCGACCAGTCAGCGGGCTTGGATGCGCAGCCGGTTCGCCTGCGCCGCATCCGCTGCATGAGCCAATGCAAGCGCGCCTGTGTCGTCGCTTTTTCCGGGGCGGGGCGTTTCACCTATCTGTTCGGCGATCTCGACCCCGCGCGCGACGCCGAAGCCGTGCTCGAAGCCTTCGGACTCTACCGCAGCCGGCCCGACGGTTTCATGGAGCGCCCTGAGCGACCGGAAGTGATGCGCGCGGGCATTCTCGGGCGTATCCCGCCGCTCGATCCCGGGCCACGCCTCGTCGAAAGCGACGCCGTCATCGCGCGCCCGGGCTTTGATCCACATTGTGTAGAGGATGGAAAATGATCAGGTTCAGTGCAGTTCTCCTGCGATCGGATATCGTGAAGGCGGCATTGGCTGCGAGCCTGCTTGCGGTCACCACGCTGCATGCGCCCGATGCGAAGGCGCAGGCTGCGGAGGACGCGCCGTTGCGCGTCGGCAAGACCTTCATCGCCGCCGCAACGGACCCGGCGCAGGGCAGTGCCGGCTGGGCGCTGGTCTCCCACGGAATCGCCGATCAACTGTTCCGGGTCGATCGAGACGGACGGCTCGTCGGCAATCTCGCCACCGATGCGACGCGGATCGACGATCTGACCTGGCAGGTGACGCTCGCGCCGGATCGGCTCTTCTCCGACGGCAGCCCTGTCACCGCGCAGGCGGTTGCTGATTCGCTCAACCGCACCGTCGCCGAAAACCCCGCCGCCCGCGCCTCCGCCGGTGCACTCACCTTCGAGGCGCAGAGCGAATCGTTGCTCACCATCACCAGCGAACGCCCGACCCCGGTCATGCCGTCGATTCTGGCGGAATGGGCGTTCCCGGTCTATCTCTACGCAGGTGGCGATCTGCACTTCACCGGTCCGTTCATGATTGCAGATTTCACCCCCGGTGCGCGCCTCGATCTCAAGCCGAACCCGCATTACCCGCAAGCCGATAGCCGCAACCCCGTGCAGATCACACGGGTTGCAGACGGACAGGCGCTGGCGCTCGCCCTGCGCGCGGGCGAGATCGACCTTGCTTTTCACCTGCCGGTGGAATCGCGCGCCATGCTGCAGGCCAGCGGGGATATCGCCGTCACGAGCTTCCCGGTCGAATACCAGTATATGATGTGGATGAATACCGCTTCGGATGCGCTTGGCGATGCGCGCGTGCGGCGTGCCATTGATCTTGCCATTGACCGTGAAGCGCTTATTGCGGCGGCGCGTGCGGGCCGTGTCGCGCATGGCGCGTTCTCGCAGGTTTTCCCCTTCTCTGCCGATGAGCCGGCGCGCCATGATGCTCAGGCAGCAGCAGCCTTGCTCGACGAAGCCGGCTGGATCCGCG
The DNA here is from genome assembly GCF_035311605.1 of Saliniramus sp. Taxonomy (NCBI): domain Bacteria; kingdom Pseudomonadati; phylum Pseudomonadota; class Alphaproteobacteria; order Hyphomicrobiales; family Salinarimonadaceae; genus Saliniramus; species Saliniramus sp. Next base: position 11,893 of record NZ_DATGCW010000359.1, on the reverse strand, counting down.
ACGGGGATGGCCCGCGCATGCGCGACGGTGAGACCTTGTCGTTGACGCTGGTCGCCTATCCGCAGCGGCCTGATCTCGTGACCTATCAGCCGGTCATCCGCGCAGCACTCGCCGATCTCGGGATCGAGGTGACAACCCGCATCACGGAATCGCCAACGGATATGGCCCGCGCCGGTGAATTCGACCTGTTTCTCTGGGCGCAGCATACCGCGCCGGCGGGCGATCCAGGGTTTTTCCTCTTGCTTTTCCTCGGCAGTGAGGGCGCCAACAATTACAGCGGCTGGAGCAGCGCGGCATTCGATGCGCTGTTGGCTGATCTTGCCCAAACGAGTGACCCGCAAGCACGCAATTTGATCGCCCGTGAGGCGCAGGCGCTGATCGCAGAAGAAGCGCCGGTGGCTTTCCTGGTGACGCCGGAATGGCATGTCGGGAAATCGGCCCGGCTGGCTGAGTATGAGCCATGGGGCTCGGATTACTACGTGATCCGCTCCGATTTCGGTTTGCGGGAGTAAGCTGTTCGGGGGCGCGGGCATGGCCGCCACGACGATCCGGAATCTGTCGGGATTCTCTTTATCCTGGCTGCTCGTCGTGGCGGGGGGCTTCGCGCTCTTGCGCCTGATGCCGGGTGATCCGGTCATCATCTTCCTTGATGCGAGCGGGCTTGGTGCCGATGGCGCGGTGCTGGAGCGCATGCGCGCGGCATGGGGTCTCGATGCGCCGCTCTTCGTGCAGTTCCTCGATTGGCTGGCGCGTTTCATCAGCGGTGACTGGGGCATCTCCTATGCGACGGGCCGCCCCGTTCTGCCGGAGATCGCCGGGCGGCTGCCATGGTCTGTCACGATCGGCGCCGGCGGGCTCGGCCTTGCAGTCATCGTCGGTTTCCGGCTTGGTTTCGCCGCTGCCGCACGCCCCGGCGGCGTGGCCGATCGGCTTTCCCGGCTGCTGGCCATCGGCGCGCAGGCGCTGCCGGCATTCGCAGTCGGTTTTGTGCTCTTATGGCTTTTGGCGATTGAATTCCGCCTGGTGCGGCCGCTTTCCGGCGGGGTAGCGGAGCGGCTTTTTTTGCCGATTCTGCTTGTGGCACTGTTTTCAATCGGCTCCGTTGCGCGGGTCACGCGAGTGGCCTTCTGTGAAATCCGCGACCGCCCCTATTTCACGACGGCGCTCGCCAAAGGATGTTCGCGGCGCGTTGCCCTGTGGCGACAAGGGCGCCGGCATGCGGCGCTGACCCTGCTCGCGGTGATCATGCCCGAAGCTGCCTGGATCATCGGTGGTACGGCAATTGCGGAAATCGTTTTCTCCTTGCCGGGGCTTTCGGAATATGTGGTGCGCGCGGTCGCGGCGCGTGACTACGCGGTCTTGCAGGCCTTCATCGCAATCGTCGCCCTCTGGCTGCTGCTTGTGCAACGCGCCGCCGCTCTTGCGCGACGCTCGCTTGATCCGCGCCTGGCGGATCAGCTTGAGTGGAGGGATGCTTGAATACGGCACGCGACAGCGGCTTGCGGATCGTCATGCTGGCCGTGATCATATGCATCAGCCTGCTCGGTTTCTGGCAGCCCTATCCGGTTCACGCCATTGATCTTGCCAATATTCTGGCGCCACCCTCGGCTACGCATCTCTTTGGCACCGATCATCTGGGGCGGGATGTGTTTTCGCGGGTGATGGCGGGGGCGCAGCCCTCCCTCGCTGCTGCCGGGCTGGCGCTCGTCCTGACCCTGACGGCGGGGATCCTGGCCGGCTCCGTGATCGCCATCGCGCCGCCGACCTGCGCCGATGCCGTAAAGCGGCTCGCGGAGATCGTGATCGCAGCACCGCAGCTTGTGGTCGCGCTGGTTGTCGCCGCCATCCTGGGTGCGGGTCCGCTCACTGCGGCGATCGCGCTCGCCCTGACGGGTTGGGCGCATTACGCCCTGGTCGTCGCGGCTCTCATCGAACGGCTCACCGCCGAGCCCTACTGGCGCGCGGCGGAAGCGCTCGGGGTCGATCACATCGGTGGGCTGCGCCGGCACCTCCTGCCCAATCTCACCGCCCCGTTGGGAGCGCTCGCCGGCGCGGATGCGGCGCGCGCGGTGATCCTGATCGCCTCGCTGGGCTTTCTCGGACTCGCCGCCGATGCCGGGCGTCCGGAATGGGGCGCCATGATCCATGAATACCGGATCTTCATCTTCGAAGCGCCGCGTCTTTTGTTCTACCCCATGGCGGCGACGGCGTTGCTCGCGCTGAGCTTCAACCTGCTTCTGGACCCCGGCTTCACTGCCTCGCGGACAATACCTCCGCAACAACCTCCGGAAGCGCATCGAAATGGGCGATGACGCGGTCGGGCTCGTAGGTTTCGACGGGCTGGTCGGTATAACCGAAGGGCACGGCGATGACGGGGATTTGCGCGGATTGCGCGGTGGCGATATCGGTATGCGAGTCCCCGATCATCACCGCGCGGCGTGCATCGCCTTTGGCCATCGTGATCGTCTCCGTGAGATGGCGCGGGTCGGGCTTGCAGAAGGCGAAAGTGTCGCGTCCGCAGATGGCTGCGAAGCGCTCGATGATGCCGAGTTGATCGAGCAGCAGCCGCGAATGGCTTTCCACCTTGTTGGTGCAAACGGCGAGGGTGAAGCCCGATCCGCTGAGGCTGTCCATGGCCGCGACCACGCCGGGGAAGAGCTGCGTCTCGTTGCAGATATTCTGCCGGTAGAGTGTCAGGAACTCCTGGAAGAGCAGTTCATGCCGCTCCGGCGTCAGTTCGAGCCCTGCCGATTCGTAGCCGCGCGCGATCAGCGCCCGCGCGCCGGCGCCAATGAGCGATTTCGCCCGCGATACCGGCAGCGTGGGCAGACCCTCTTGCGCCAGCAACGTGTTGAGCGTCGCCATCAGGTCGGGGGCGGTGTCGGCGAGGGTGCCGTCGAGATCGAACACGACGATGGGATTCATGATGATTTCCGTCTGGTTTCGGCTGGCTGGAAGGCGTTTCGTGGAGAACGGGACCGTCATAAACCAGCCGGACGATTCGGCATAGCGGGGATGTGTTTACCTTTCGCTAACCATGTTGCCGCAAGCTCCATTCGAACCGTTCCAACCGATCCGCGAGCCGGAGACTGGCCTCATGTTTCGACGCATTCTCATCCGCGCGCTCGCTACGGGCCTGCTGAGCGCCAGCGCCGCGCCCGTATTCGCATCCGCCTTCGATTTCGTACCGGCCCCGCAGACCGACCTCAACCGCGTCTACCGCATCGACAAGGTCACCGGCGCGGTCTCGTCGTGTCAGTACGGGCTGAAGGAAGGCACTGTCGGGATCACCCTGTGCTTCGGGCCGGGCGAGGGCGCGAAGGCGCAGGATCCGGGTGATTACGGTCTGATCGCATCGCGCCATGAGCGCGAGGGCGGCGTGTTTCGCGTGAACTATCGCACCGGCGAGATGAGCGTCTGTTACGTTTTCGAGGAACAGGTCGTCTGTACCCCACCCGAAACGGTCACAGCGACGGTCGCGGAAGGCGAGGGCGACAGGCCGCAGGTGACGGGCTCCACCAGCGACTGATTCGGGGCGCCACACCAATCCGGCCCTTGCACCGCAGGCCATTTCGTTCGATACCGTGGCCATGATCCGGATCAGCGAAGGGGCGACGCGCAGTGAGTGCGGATGATCTGAAACGAATGGCGGCGGCGCGTGCCGTCGAGGCGGTCACCGATGGCATGCGTCTTGGGCTCGGCACGGGCTCGACGGCAAAACATTTTGTCGCACTGCTCGGCGACAGGGTGCGCGGGGGCCTCGATGTCGTCGGTGTTCCGACCTCCGAGGCGACGCATGCGCAGGCGCTGGCCGAGGGCATCGCGCTCACCACTCTCGATGAGACACCGGAGCTCGATCTCACCGTGGACGGTGCCGATGAGCTGGATGCATCTCTGCGCCTGATCAAGGGTGGCGGTGGCGCCCTGCTGCGCGAGAAAATCGTTGCTGCGGCCTCGGCGCGCATGATCGTGATCGCCGATGCCGGCAAGAAGGTTGACACGCTAGGGCGCTTCCCGCTGCCCATCGAGGTCAATCCGTTCGGGCTCGAAGCGACGCGCCGCGCCGTCGCACATGTGCTGGAAACGCATGGCTTGCCGACGGCCATGCGCCTTAGAACCGCCGCAAACGGCACGGTATTCGTCACCGATGGCGGTCACCATATCCTCGATGCGGAGCTGGGTGCGATCGAAGCGCCCGAGGCTCTGGCCGAGGCACTGGTTGCGGTTCCCGGTGTCGTCGAACACGGCCTGTTCATCGGGCTCGCCACCGGGGCAATTCTCGCTGGCGATGACGGGGTCGTCGAATACGGCGCGATCTGATATGCCCGCTTTCTGATGAACCGCGCCGCTAGCGCGCCAGTTTGCCGCCCGCGCGGCCATGTATGCGAGAGAGACTGCCAATGAAACGCTCTTCATCCGCCCTTGCCGTTTTCGGCCTCGTCCTTGCGCTTGCTTTCGGTGCTTTTGCCGGCGCGGCCAGTGCCCAGGAAGAGATCAGCGAGAGCCATTTGCAGGCTGCGCGTGATCTCGTCACCAATGCCGGGCTGACCGAATCCTTCGACGGGATGGTGCCACGCGTCACAAACTCCGTGGCCGGGCGCTTCGTCAATCGCGGCATGCCCAGCGACATGATCCGCGAGGTGATCGACGATCTTCAGCCCGAGCTCGATCTGCAGCGGCGTGTCATCCTGAACCGGGCCGCGCGGATCATGGCGAATCGCTTCACCGAAGAAGAAATCGGGGAGATCAATGCCTTCTTCGAGACCCCGACCGGGGCGAAGTTCGTCGATCAGCAGCCCGGCTTCGTCGATGACGTCCTCACGACCACCGGTGAGTGGACCGAGGAGCTCGTGGAATATGTCGAAGTGCGCATGCAGGCGGAGCTGTCGCGTCGTGGTGCCGAGGCAGCTGCTGCGGAAGAGGCACCGGCCACGACCGAGTGAAGCATCCGGGTGGACGATTGCGGCAGTTGATGTGATCAAGAGCCGAGAAAGCAGGCAGGATGAGCGATTTCGACGTTGATCTCTTCGTGATCGGAGCCGGTTCGGGCGGCGTACGTGCGGCGCGCATCGCAGCTGGTTACGGCGCCCGCGTCATGATCGCGGAGGAGTACCGCGTCGGCGGCACCTGCGTGATCCGCGGCTGCGTTCCCAAGAAGCTGATGGTGATCGCCTCGCGCTTCTCCGATGATTTTACCGACGCCGCCGGTTTCGGCTGGAATGTCGGCGAAAGCAGCTTCGACTGGTCGGCCCTGATCGCCGCCAAGAATCGCGAGATCGATCGTCTGGAGGGGGCCTATCGCGCCAATCTCGAACGGGCCGGTGTGGAACTCGTCGAAAGCCGCGCCGAGATCGTCGATGCGCATACTGTGCGGCTTCAGGCTACGGGCGAGAGTTTACGTGCAAAGCGCATTCTCGTAGCCGTCGGCGCTGCGCCCGCCATGCAGCCTGCGGTTCCGGGGATGGAGCATACCATCACCTCGAACGAGGTTTTCGACCTTCCGCAACAGCCGGAGCGGGTCCTGGTCATCGGAGCGGGGTATATCGCGGTGGAATTCGCCGGGATCTTCGCCGGGCTCGGCTCGCAGACGACGCTCGTCCATCGTGGCGACAAGCTTTTGCGTGGTTTCGACGACGATCTGCGCACGCGCCTCGGTGAGGCTTACGCAGCACGCGGGATCGACGTGAAATACTCCACGACGCCGCTGCGGATCGAGAAGCAGGAGGATGGCACTCGTGTCGTCAGCTTCTCCGATGGGAGCACGGGGCATTATGATCAGGTGCTTCTCGCCACGGGCCGCGTGCCGGCGACGAAAGGGCTCGGCCTCGAGAATGCCGGTGTGCTGTGCGATGAGCTCGGCGCGATCGTGGTGGATGCTTATTCGCGCAGCGAGATTCCATCGATCTATGCGATCGGCGATGTGACGAATCGCGCCAATCTCACCCCGGTCGCGATCCGCGAGGGCCATGCCTTCGCCGATACCGAATTCGGTGGCAAGGATGCGCATGTCGATCACAGCCTGATTCCCACCGCAGTCTTTTCGACGCCGGAAATCGGCACGGTCGGCCTCACCGAGACTGCCGCGCGCCTGCGTCATGAGAAGGTGGCGATTTACCAGGCGGCGTTCCGGGCCATGCGCGCGACGCTTTCGGGCCGGGAAGAGCGCGTCTTCATGAAGATCATCGTGGATGCCGAGACAGACAAGGTGCTCGGCGTGCATCTGCTCGGCCCGGATTCGGGCGAGATGATCCAGCTCGCCGGTGTTGCCGTGACGATGGGCGCGACGAAGGCCGATTTCGACCGTACCATCGCGGTGCATCCCAGCGCCGCCGAGGAACTCGTCACCATGCGCGAACCGTATGCCGTCTATGACGGCAGCAAGGCGGGAGCGCTCTGACGCGCAAGCTCAGATCTCGCCATGGGTGTTCGTCTCGGTGAAATGCGGTGCATATGAACCGGTCGAGTGGCTTGTATCGGGCTCGAACAACATGATCGGCTCGGCCTCTACCATGACGGCGCTGCCGGTATTCACCTGCTCCAGCGTGCCACCGAGGCCGTTGGCCGCGATAGCGATGCCGCCGGCGAGGACCAGCACGGCCATGGCGCGGCAGGTGAGGCAAAAGCGTAACGGTTCCTTGCTCATACGGCGCTTTCCCGAATTCGAGCCGCTTTGACGCGCGTGACGCGAATCACCGGCACGCCTTTATTGCGATGCTTGTTTCCGTGTCCGGCGCGGGCGTGACTGAAAGTTGTCGAAATCATGATCCCCGATGCGTTTTCAGATCCTGACTCCCGCATCCATGCGCCTGCAGCTTGGAAAATGCCCGGATGGCGTTCGCGCGCAAAGGCAGTATGCTCCACAGCGAGTTACTGCTTCGTCTGGTGGGAGTCCGTCATGCAACAACGCCGCCTCGGCCGTTCCGATCTCGTCGTCACGCCCCTGTGTTTCGGCGGCAACGTCTTCGGCTGGACCGCAGATCGCGAGACCTCGTTCCGCCTGCTCGATGCCTTCCTCGATGCGGGCTGCAATTTCGTCGACACGGCCGACGGCTATTCGCGCTGGGTGGAGGGGCATCAGGGCGGTGAATCGGAGACGATCATCGGTGAATGGTTCGCCGCCCGCGGCAACCGCGACAAGGTCGTGCTGGCCACCAAGATCGGCTGCGATATGGGCCCTGGGCGCCAGGGGCTCTCGCGGGAGCGGATCATCAGCGGTGTCGAGGATTCGCTGCGCCGGTTGCGCACCGATTACATCGATCTCTACCAGACCCATTTCGACGACGAGGACACCCCCGTCGCCGAGACGCTCGCGGCCTATGACACGCTCGTGAAGGCCGGCAAGGTGCGTGTGATCGGCGCATCGAACATGCGTATCGAACGCCTGCAGGAGTCGCTCGCGACGTCACATGAGCAGGGTTTGCCGCGTTACGAGACGCTGCAGCCCGAATACAATCTGTGCGAACGCCAGACTTTCGAGAGCACCTTCGCTCCGCTCTGCGGCAAGGAGCAGATCGGCGTGATCCCGTATTTCTCGCTCGCCGCCGGCTTCCTCACCGGGAAATACCGCTCCGAATCCGATCTTGCAGGGCGGGCGCGGGCGGCGCGGGCCGGGCGCTACGTGAACGAACGCGGCTTTCGCATTCTCGACGCGGTCGAGAGCGTCGCCGCAGATCTGGGCATCAAACCCGCGCAGGTCGCGCTGGCATGGCTGATGGCGCGCCCGCCGGTCGCCGCGCCGATCGCAAGTGCAACCAGCCTCGATCAGCTGGCGGAACTGGTAGGCGCGCTCTCCGTGAAACTCCCCTCAGAGGCGATGGTGAAGCTCGACGCGGCGAGCACCTGAGGCGCTGCCGGTCGCTTCGGCCAGCTCAGAGCCAGCCCTGCAATTCGCGCCGCACGACGTGCTCGATCACACGCATGCCCTCGGCGCTGTCGTTGAGGCAGGGCAGGTAGGCGAATTGCTCGCCGCCGTGCTCCATGAAGATCTCGCGGTTCTCGCCATCGAGTTCTTCAAGCGTCTCCAGGCAATCGGCGGAGAAGCCGGGGGCGACGAGGGCGATTCTCTTCACGCCGCTCTCGGCGAGCCCCTTCACCGTCTCGTCGGTATAGGGCTGCAGCCACTCCTCGGGCCCGAAGCGCGACTGGAAGGTCAGCTTCCAGCGATCCGCCGACCAGCCCATGCGCTCGCGCAGGAGGCGCGAGGTCTTGGCGCATTGGCAATGATAGGGGTCGCCCTTCATCAGGTAGGATTTCGGCACGCCGTGGAAGGTGGTGAGGATCACATCGGGCTCGAAATCGAGCTTGGCGAGCGAGGCCTGCATCGAATCCGCGAGCGCGTCGATATAGACGGGATCGTCGTGATAGGGCGGCGCCACGCGCACGCTCGGCTGCCAGCGCATCTGCATCAGCGCCTCGAAAGCCTTGTCGCAGGCGGTGGCCGAGGTCGCGGCGGAATATTGCGGGTAGAGCGGCACCAGCAGGATCCGGTCGCAGCCCTCGGCGAGGAGCTTCTCCAGCGCGTCCTTTACCGGGGGCTTGCCGTAGCGCATGGCCCAGTCGACGCTGATGCGATCGCCGAATTCGTCCCTGAGTGCAGCCATCGTCTGCTCGGCCTGGGCGCGGGTGATGGTCTTGAGCGGGCCTTCGTTCTTCTCGTGATTCCAGATCGTATCGTAGTCGCGACCCTTCTTCTTGGGGCGCGTCTGCAGGATGATGAGATTGAGGATCGGCCACCAGAGCCAGCGCGAGGTCTCGATCACACGCTGGTCGGAGAGGAATTCCTTCAGATAGGCGCGCATCGACCAGTAATCCGTCGCCTCGGGCGTGCCCAGATTCATCAGGAGAACACCGATTCGTCCGGCCTTCACCGGCGGATGATCCTCCGGCAGGCGGATCGCGCGGTACTCCGCTTCGCGCGCGGGGTCGATGGCGAGGGCGGCGGGTTTGACGGCTTGATTCATGATGCTCTTCTTCGGCTCTGCAATCGGTCTGGGCACGGGTCTCGGATGCTTTGCGAGAGATAGGGCTTTTGCCGCTTTCTGGAAAGCGTCGCGGCTGGAAAAGGCCCGACGCGAATATGTCGGGCGGTCACGCTCGGCGATAAGCGTGGTTCTGAAAATGAATTTATAATATAAAAAAAATTATATATTATATAAAATAATATTTGATAAACATATATAATTATGGTATCCGTATGTACAAATTTTGGATAAGGAGTTTTTAATGATGCTTGCAGGTCTTCCCAACCCGGTTTCGAACATCCAGAGTAATTCTGTTGCGCAGCCCAACAAGTCGGCTGCCACGGATCAAGCCTTCGCCAGCGCGATGCAGGGCGTCGGTGACGTCAAGTCCACCGGCCCGGCGGTGCCTGTGAATCTCGTCGGGACACTGCTTCCGGAGATGCGTGCGGGTGACTTCGAGCAGGTCATGCTGGCAGTGCGCCGCGATGACCAGTCTGCGCTGAACTCACGGGTTCAGGAGCACGCGTTTGATGTGGTGAAAACCCTGCAGGAAGCTGGGATTCCTGTCGACAACAGCGGCAACGCCTATCTGCGCGAGGATGACCGCACGCTTGCCGTTCTTGCGCGGATCATCGCGGATTATCCGTTCTCACCGAACGAGGGTGGCGGCTTCCCGACCTACCATCCGACAACCGATATCGGTCCGCGCCTGAAGGAGCATTTCAGCCCGGAATTCGTCGATCGCATGCTGGAGGGCGCAGCGAATTACAGAGATCCGACGCGTCGCGACAACTCGATCTGATCGACGCGCTTCTATACCGGGGTTGCTTCACCCCGTCGCAGCCGGCAGCGTCTGGATCGCTGCCGGTTGTGGTGTTTCGGGGGCATTGCGATGATCGGTGGGGGCATCCTGGCTATGCGGGGCAATGCATTATCCCCTTGCGCACCAAGCGCGGCGCCCACCATCTTGCACCGCACTGCCAAACCGTGAGACGTTCCGGCGAAACATCCGGAGGGACGCATGAAGGCGATCGTCATCGAGAAGACAGAGGCCGGCACCAGCACGGCTTTGAAAGATTTTCCGCAGAGCGAGTTGATGGAGGGCGACGTCACGGTGCGCGTGAGCCATTCCACGCTCAATTACAAGGACGGCCTGGCCGTCACCGGCAAGGCGCCGGTGGTTCGCCGGTTCCCGATGATCGCGGGGATCGATTTCGCGGGAACGGTCGAGCAATCCGACCATCCCGAATTCAAGCCGGGTGACGCGGTCATCCTCAACGGCTGGGGGCTTGGCGAGACGCATCTGGGCGGCTACGCGGAAATGGCGCGGGTCAAGGGCGACTGGCTGGTGCGCCTGCCCGAGGGCATGACCCCGGCCCAGGCCATGGCGATCGGCACTGCCGGCTATACGGCGATGCTATGCGTGATGGCGCTCGAACAGCACGGGCTCACGCCGGATCAGGGTCCGGTCGTGGTGACCGGTGCCGCCGGCGGCGTCGGCTCGGTGGCCATCGCGCTGCTGGCCAGGGGCGGCTGGGAGGTGATCGCCTCGACGGGCCGGGTGAGCGAAGCAGATTATCTTAAGGGACTTGGCGCGGCGAGCGTCATCGATCGCGAGGAGCTTTCGCAGAAGCCGCGTCCGCTCGGCAAGGAGCGCTGGATTGCGGGCGTCGATTCAGTGGGCTCTACAACGCTCGCGAACGTACTCTCGATGACGCGCTATGGCGGGGCCGTCGCCGCTTGCGGGCTCGCGGGCGGCATGGATCTGCCGGCGAGCGTCGCACCGTTCATCCTGCGCGGTGTCGCGCTGCTCGGCGTCGATTCGGTGATGTGCCCGATCGCGCGCCGCCGCGCGGCCTGGACGCGGCTCGCGCATGATCTCGATGCCGGCGCGCTCGAAGCGATGGCAACGACGATCAGTCTCGAAGAGGTGATCGACCGCGCCCCCGACATCCTCGCCGGCAAGATCCGCGGGCGGGTCATCGTCACGATCTGAGGCTGTTGACAGCCTGTGGCGAGCCCGCGCGCGGGGATGCATCGCGCATGCGGGCGGCTTATGCTGAGCGCTCCCGAATCGGGCGTCATGGGGCGCCCGAACCTTTCATATGTCGCGAGACCGCCGCAGCATGAATGCCATACGCCGCCTCGATCCCGTCCTGATCGACCGCATCGCCGCCGGCGAGGTGGTGGAGCGGCCCGCTTCTGCGGTGAAGGAGCTCGTCGAGAACGCCATCGATGCCGGGGCGCGTTCGATCTCCGTCGAGATCGGTGATGGCGGGCGACGGCTGATCCGCGTCACCGATGATGGGCGCGGCATGGACGCGGTGGATCTCGTGCTCGCCGTGGAGCGACACGCCACCTCCAAACTGCCCGAGGGCAATCTCTCCGATATCCGCACACTGGGCTTTCGCGGCGAGGCTCTGCCCTCGATCGCGGCAGTGAGCCGGCTCAGCATCACCACCCGCCGGGCCGATGCGCCGAGCGGGCTGATGCTTCAGGTCGATGCCGGCACACGCGGCGAGCCGCGTCCCGCCTCCGCCATGCCGGGCACGCGGATCGATGTGGAAGATCTGTTCATGGCGACGCCGGCGCGGCTGAAATTCCTCAAGAGCGATCGGGCCGAGGCGCAGGCCGTGGCGGAGGCGGTCCGCCGCCTCGCCGTGGCGCATCCGCGAATCCGGTTTTCGCTCACCGGCGAGCATCTGACCGATTTCACCTGGCCGGCGGAGGAGGGTGATCGCGACAGCAACGGGAACGGCCTGACACGGCGGCTCGGGAGGGTGCTGGGGCGCGATTTCCCCGATAATGCGATCTCCGTCGATGCCGCCCGCGAGGGGTTTGCGCTCGTTGGCATGATCGGCCTGCCGACCTATCATCGCGGCAATGCCGCGCAGATCCATTTCGTCGTCAATGGCCGCCCGGTGCGCGACAAG
>NZ_DATGCW010000358.1:0-4375 GCF_035311605.1 Saliniramus sp. | reverse complement strand
GGCGCGGCCCCTCCTACCCGATGGCGCTCGAAGGTGCTCTCAAGCTCAAGGAAATCTCGTATATCCATGCCGAGGGCTATGCGGCGGGTGAGCTCAAGCACGGGCCGATCGCGCTGATCGACGAGAGCGTCCCGGTCATCGTCGTCGCCCCGCATGACGAGGTTTTTGAAAAGACGATCTCCAACATGCAGGAAGTCGCCGCGCGCGGCGGGCGCATCATCCTGATCACGGATCAAAAGGGTGCCGAGGAGGCCGGGATCGAGACGATGGCAACCATCGTCATGCCCGATGTCGCCCCCATGGTCGCGCCGATCCTCTACGCGCTGCCGGTGCAGATGCTGGCCTATCACACGGCAGTCTTCATGGGGAAGGACGTGGACCAGCCGCGCAATCTGGCCAAATCCGTCACTGTTGAATAGGCGTGAGAGCAGCGCAGCATGTCCGTCCGGGATCAGCCGGACGGACATGGATTGTTCGTTTGCGATCAGTCCGAGGGGAGCATCACCGCATCAATGACGTGTATCACCCCGTTATCGGCCATGACATCGGCTGCGACCACGTTGGCCCCATCCACCATGACGGCGCCGGTATGAGCATCCTTGCTGATCGCCAGCAGACGGTCGCCGGATTCCCTGATCGTGCGAATGTGGATCTCACGGCCGGGGAGCTGGTTTGATGTGAGAACACGCGGCAGCACGTGATAGGACAGGATCGCAGCGAGCTGTTCACGGTTTTCCGGCTGCAGCAAGTCCTCGACGGTACCGTCCGGCAGCGCTGCGAAGGCGTCATCAGTCGGAGCGAAAACGGTGAGATTCTCACCGGTTGCCAGAGCGTCGGCCAGGCCGGCGGCCTGTGCGGCGGCGAGCAGCGTTTCGAAAGTACCCGCTTCCTGCGCGGTTTCGACGATATTATCCGCCATCGCGGCGCCACCCAAGGCCATCCAGGCCGAAACAGCGGTTACCAGGAAAGTCTTTCTCATTGTTTTCCTCCGTTTTCTGATCATCTTCGATCAAGGTAACCAGTCTTACGGAAGAGCAATCTTTTCAGATCGATCACGAGCGCGTGAATATGGCGTCGATTATACCGGGTCAGCGGATTTCTGCTTGCCTCGCGCTGCTCGCCACCGATCGCGCTCCAGCGCGCAACGCCCGGATCTTTCCGGGCGTGCGCTTGGTACCCGACTTTCACAGCATGGCGAAGACGCGGGACGGGCCGCCGGTGCCGCCACGGACCTTTGGTGCACCGAGGACGAGCGTGGCGCCGGTCGCGGGCAGGGCGTCGAGGTTGGCGATGCATTCGAGCCCCCAGCGATTGGTGGGCAACCATTCGTAATGCGTCGCAAAATCCGGTGAAGGGCCGTGATCGAGTGACAGCGTATCGACGGCGATGCCGATAGCGCTGGTCTCCTCGATCAGCATCTGCGCGGCCTCGACATGAAAGCCTGGGAAATGCATGACGCCGTCATCATCGGCGTTGCGGAACTTCGCATCGTTGACAAACGCATCCCAGCCCGAATTCATCGCCACGCAGCAATTTTCCGGGAGTGGGCCATTTTCCGCGATCCAGGCGCGCAGGTCGTCCGGGGTTACCTGTGCATCCGCATCGGCTGCGGCTTTCTCGCGGATATCGACGATGGCGAGCGGGACAACGAGGTTGCTCAGCGGGATTTCCGCGACGCTCTGCCCGTCTTCGGAGAAATGCAGCGGTGCGTCGATATGGGTGCCGGTATGCTCGTTGATGGTGTTCACGTTGAGGTTGAACATGTGTTCATCCCAGGTGAAGACCTCCTCCACGAAGAATTGCTGCTCGCCGAAATAGGTCGGAAATTCCGGGAACAACTCGTGCGTCATGTCCTCGACGCGCATCGCCCCCTGCGCCCGCGCAGCCGGTGCTGCGGCCATGATGCCGCTCGTCGCGGCAGCGGCCGCGACGCTGCCGGTGGCCGCGCGGCGAAACAGATCCCGCCGGCTCATCATCCGGCGCTTGACACTCTCCATCACGCAATGTGTGCACATGATCGACTTCCCCTCGTTACGGCATTGATGCCTTGTGAGGAGGAGTGGAGCGCGATTTTCGAATGAGTGCAAGTATTCGGTTAATCTCGGCAAGAAAATTTATGTTATAACATCGCGGCCTGATGTGTGGCCTGCGGCTTCGGTCGCGCCGGTGCGAACAGATACAGCGCCAACGCTGCGGCAACCAGCAGACCGAAGGCGCCGTATAGCGTGGCGTAGCGCTCGCCCGCATCCAGTCCTGCGCGTTCGCTGGCATTGATGAACTGGCCGGATATCCATTGGATGATGCCCGCGCCGGAGATGAAGACGAAGTTCATGAAGGTCACGCCGCGCCCGATCAGGTGTCGGGGGAAAAACAGGCGTGCATGGGCCATGATGATGCCGTAGGTCAGCCCCGCCGCGCCGATCAGCCCGATCAGTGCCACGCTGGCTGCCGCGCTCTTTGCGCCGAAACCAGCAAGCGCGAGATACGCCCCCGCCGTGACGGCGCTGCCGATGACGGCGGTGCGTTTGGTATCACGGATGAAGCGCTCAAGCGGGCCGTAGGCGAGCGCGCCGATCGACATGGTGATCGCCATCAGCAGCGCCGCATTCCCGGTGGCGGTGACGCTGTAACCATGGACCTGCGAGAAGAAGGGGGCGATCCAGAGGCTGCGCGTGGCGATCACAACGGCATAGCTGACGAAGGTGATGGGCAGGATCAGCCAGAGCGTGCGCAGGCTGACGATCTCGGCGAGACCGGCGATCATTCCGCCGCTGCCGTCGCTGCTGTCGATCCGCTCCGGATCGCGCAGGACGAGAAAGGCGAGCAGCGTGGAGAGCGCTGTGATCGCGGTGATCCCGACCATGCTCCAGCGCCAGCCGAAGAGCTCCACCGCGAGCGCCAGCGGCGTCGTGCCCAGCAGGTTGCCGAGTGCGCCGAGGCCGACGAACAGGGATGTGAACATGGCGAATTTCTCCGCCGCGTGATTGCGCGCGAAGAGAAAGAGGCTGCCCATCAGGATCGCCGAGCAGCCGACCCCGATCGCCGCCATTGCCGTGAGTGCGGAGTAAAACCCCGTCGCAGTCGCCATCAGGCCGCAGCCGATCACGGCGAAGATCATGGTGGCGGCGATAGTGCGGCGCGGGCCGTAGCGGTCAAGCGCATAACCGACGGGGAATTGCGCGAGGGCAAAGGCGGCGAACCAGATCGCGGAGACGGCGCCGAGCTGCGCGGAGTCGAGCGCGAGATCGCGGCTGAGGTCGACGGAGACGATGGCGAGAAAGGCGCGGAAGAACTGGCTGAGCGTGTAGGCGAAGAGCAGCGTCGCAAATATCATCATGATAGGAAAACCCGCCTCGCAATCTCGCGCCGTACTATCGGTCCGACAATGCAGCCTCGCACCCAAAAGGCCAGACGCATCGGCGCGCTTGCGGATTTGGGAAAGCGCCGGGTGCGCCCGATCATGGGCTCAGCGCGGCTGACAGGGGCGCATCAGAACAGCGCGCGGCGGCAAAGCGAGCCCGGAACAAACAGAGGAAACTGTCACCCATGCTGCCGATTTCTACCAGCAGCCGGCCTGATGCAGCGCTCGCCCGGTCTATACATCCACGAGGGAGAGAGGAGCCATGGCGCGGCCTGCATGGAGGGTGTGCCTTCCCCGCCACGAGCGGCATCCGCTCATGCCGAGCGCTCAATGCAGCGCGCTCTCCCCTCTCCCTCCGAGGAGAGCGGCCGGGGGTGAGGGGCGTTGATGATTATGCTTTGCCGTGGATGACGGTCGCGCTTCATCACGCTCGCGCTCTATTCTGATGCGCCCCTCACCCCCAACGCCTCTCCACAGCGGGAGAGGGGAGTCAGGGCGCGCGCTTTATCACGGGTGCGGCCAGTTGTGCGTTGATACAACCAAAACCCCTCTTTCCAATGCCTGATACGTGTTTTACTGTCGCTACAGAGCTGGGCGAATCCGGCTCCGGGGCGTCGAAACCCCTCTCTCGGCGGTCGGTGTCGACCGTATAAAGGCACCTCCTCGACCTTCATGGCCGGGGAGGCGCTGGCGCATGTCCAAGGCTTTGGCCTAAAGGCCAGTGCGGTCGTCCGAGGGCGGCTTTCGAACTCCCCGGTCACCAGAGCGAACCTCTGGTGACCACGCGAACCTGATTTCAGGACCGGTCTTCGGGGAGTTTGAGCATGGACGAGACGACATTCTGGCAGGCGTTGTTCGCCACCTATCAATCGCTGACGGACTGGATCAAGGCGCTGTGGCTGATCATCCCGCCGGTGTTCATTTTCGCCATGACGGCACTTATCCTGCGCGTGCGACGCGCCCCGCCGGAGGCTGATGGCGAACTCGTCTACACCGTGCACCGCGACGCCACCG
>NZ_DATGCW010000357.1:0-9769 GCF_035311605.1 Saliniramus sp. | reverse complement strand
GCCGCGTGCCGTCCATTTGCCGTTATAGCCGACGGCGGCCCCGTCCGGCACATCGCGCGTTTGCAAAATCTTCGCTTCGAGCCGCACCACCTCCCGCATCGGATTGGGCTGGCCGGGTACCGGATTGGCGCCGTAGAGCGCAACCCCCGCGCGGGTCTGGTCGAAGGCCGCTACGGGCTCGATGAAGGCGCCGGAGGAATTGCAGAACGAGGCGTGTGTATCCGGGAAATACGCCCGCAGTCGGGTGAAATCGGCGAGCTGACGGGCATTGGAGGGGTCGGCCTGATCCTCGGCGCTGGCGAGATGGGTCAGGATCAGCGCCGGCGCGAAAGGCAAGGTGCGCGCCACCTCCGCGACCTGCTCCGGCGGCAGGCCAAGGCGGTTCATGCCGGTATCGATGTGGATCGCCGCCGGCGGTGCATCCGGATGCGCGGCAGCGTATTCACCCCATTCGGCGATCTCCTCGCGCGAGCCCAGAACCGGGCGCAGGGCATGCGCGGCATGGACCGGGCCGGTATCGGACAAGAAGCCGTTGAGCACATAGATCACCGCATCTTGCGTCAGCGCGCGCACGCGCTTGCCTTCCGCGAGATGGGCGACGTAGAAGGTGCGGCAGCCGCTGGCGAGGAGCCTGGGCACTGCCATCTCGATGCCGATCCCGTAGGCATTCGCCTTCACCACCGCCGCGCAATCGGCGCCCCCTGCCCTGTCGCGCAGCAGACACCAGTTGAAGGCCAACGCGTCGAGATCGATGGTGAGGAGCGCGCCGGCTTCCTCGGGCGGGATCGCGGCGAAATCGCCGATCATGCGAGCCTCAGTCACCGACGCGCTCCGGCAGTTTGTCATCGTCAGCGAGATCGGTAAAGCGGGTGATATCGGCCTGGAAGGCGAGCTGGACGGTGCCGGTGGGGCCGTGGCGCTGCTTGCCGATGATCACCTCGGCCTTGCCGTGCGCCTGATCCATTTCCGCCTGCCATTTGAAATGCTCTTCCGTGCCCGGCTTGGGCTCGCGGTTCTGCAGATAATATTCATCGCGATAGACGAACATCACCACGTCGGCATCCTGCTCGATCGAACCGGATTCGCGCAGATCCGCGAGCTGCGGGCGCTTGTCCTCGCGCGCTTCGACCTGGCGCGAGAGCTGCGACAGGGCGATCAGCGGGACGGATAACTCCTTCGCCAGCGCCTTCAGCCCGGTGGTGATCTCGGTCAGCTCCTGCACGCGATTCTCCCCGCGCTTGCCGGAACCGGAAAGCAGCTGAAGATAATCGACCACGAGCAGATCGAGCCCTTTCTGCCGCTTGAGGCGGCGCGCTCGGGCGGTGAGCTGGGCGATGGAGATGCCGCCGGTCTGATCGATATAGAATGGCATGGTCTGCATTTCGCGCGCGGCATCGGTGAGCTTGTAGAACTCGTCCTCGCGAATATCGCCGCGCCGGATCTTGTAGGACGGGATCCCCGATTGCTCGGCGATGATGCGCGTTGCGAGCTGTTCGGAGGACATTTCCAGCGAGAAGAAGCCGACAATGCCGCCGTTCACCGTCTCGATAACCCCGTCCTGGCGCTTCTCGCCGCGATAGGCCTTGGCAATGTTGAAGGCGATATTGGTCACGAGCGAGGTCTTGCCCATGGCCGGGCGCCCGGCGAGGATCACCAGATCCGAGGGCTGCAAGCCGCCGAGCATGCGATCGAGATCGACGAGGCCGGTCGAGATCCCCGAGAGCTTGCCCTCGCGCTGATAGGCCTTCGCCGCCATGTCGACGGCGGAGGTGAGCGCATCGGCGAAACGCTGGAAGCCGCCATCGTAGCGCCCGGTCTCGGCAAGGGTGAAGAGCTTGCGCTCGGCCTCTTCGATCTGCGCGCGCGGCGTCGAATCCACCGGCGCGTCAAAGGCGGAATTGACCGTGTCCTCGCCGATGGCGATCAGCTTGCGGCGGATCGAGAGATCATAGATCGTCTGCCCGTAATCGAGCGCATTGATGATCGTCGTCGCTTCGGCCGCCAGCCGCGCCAGGTATTGCGAGACGGTGATGCCGCCCAGATCCTGATCGCCCAGAAAGGTCTTCAGCGTGATCGGCGTGGCGACCTTGCCGGCCTTGACCAGGCTCGATGTGACCTCGAAAATCCGCCGGTGCAGATCCTCGTAGAAATGTTCGGGCTCGAGGAAATCCGAAACCCGGTAATAGGCCTCGTTGTTGACGATGATGGCACCCAGCAGCGCCTGCTCCGCATCGAGGTTATGCGGCGCGACGCGATACTCCGCCTCGTTCTGATCAAGCTGCGCCACCAGCGCATTGGCATTCGCCATCGTGGATCCCGTCCGAATCGCTCTGTCGTCAGGCGGCAGGGTAGAGGAAGCGCGCAGCCATTGCGATGATTCGACAGGCCGCACCCGCTTTCCCCGGTTTACACAGGCTGTGGATGACGGAGCGGGGAAAAATGCAAATTTATCATGATAGCTATTTTTGATTGTATTTTTAAGTATTCAATCCATGAGGTTTCGCGAAGCGGGCCTCGTATTCGTCCGTATTCCAGCATTCATAACTCTTTAAAGTTTGCAAGGCAACTTACCGCTTGGGAATCAGGCAGAAACCATAAAGCGAAATCATCATGCATAAATTTTTATAAAGTTTAATTTTGAAATCGATTCGCCGAAAACTTTGATCCACGCAACACCAACGCACTGGCAAACCCATGAACAGCGCCGCCGCCCAGAGCTTCGACAAAGCCGATCATGATAAACGCCTGCGCTATGCCCGCATCGACTCCACGACGCGCGCCGACCTTCCTGCGATCTGGCAGCAGGTCGCGCCGGAGTTGCCCGGCGTGCTGAGCCGGTTCTACGCACATGCACATGCCGAGCCCCATCTCAGCCAGCTTCTCGGCGACAAGCAGGCCGGGCTCGAAACAGCGCAGGCGAAACACTGGGAGCGGTTGTTCGGCGGACAGTTCGACGCGGACTATGTCGCGAGCATCCGCCGCATCGGCATGGCGCATGTGCGGATCGGGCTCGAGCCGCGCTGGTACATTGCCGGCTATCAGTTTCTCCTGAACGAGCTCAGCGCCATCGTCGTGCGCAAGAACCGTTTCGCACCGAGCCGGCTCGCGCGTTATATCGCAGCGCTGAACAAGGTGGTGATGCTCGACCTCGACTATGCAATCTCGACCTATCAGACCGCTCTGATCGAGGAACGCCAGCGCCGCAATGACGCGATTGCCGGCGCGATCGAGAATTTCCGCGGCTCGGTGGATTCCATCCTCGGCGCGCTCGACACAAACACAGTGCGGATGCAGGAAACCGCGAATTCGCTCACGAGCGTCGCCGAGCAGGCCGGCCGCGAAGCCGGTTCAGCCACCAACGCGTCCCGCGACACCTCCCTCAATGTGCAGAGTGTCGCCTCCGCCACCGAACAGATGACGGCCTCGGTCAATGAAATCGCCGACCAGATCAACGGCGCGAGCAGCATCGTGCGTGAAGCGTCGGAGATGACGGAAGCCTCGAGCGCCGAAGTCGAGCGCCTCGCCGAGGCAGGGCGCCAGATCGGCGAAGTCGTCTCGCTGATCCAGGCGATCGCCGAACAGACCAACCTGCTCGCCCTCAACGCCACGATCGAGGCGGCGCGCGCGGGCGAGGCGGGACGCGGCTTTGCCGTTGTCGCCCAGGAGGTGAAGGCGCTGGCCAGCCAGACATCGAAGGCGACGGAGGAAATCGCCCGCCATGTCCACGGCATTCAGGGCTCGACGGCCACATCGGTCGAATCGATCCGCAAGATCGCCAGCATAATGACCCGGATCGAGAACGTCACCGGCAGCGTCGCCGCCGCGATCGAGGAGCAGAGCGCGGCCACCGGTGAGATCTCCACCAATATCCAGCGCGCCGCGACCGGTACGCATACGCTTTCGGAGAATGTCGCGGGGGTTAATGACGCGATCAGCGAGACCAACCGCTCGGCCTCTTCCGTGACACAGGCCGCCACGGAACTCTCCGCCCAATCCTCCCTGCTCTCGCGGGAAGTGCGTCAGTTCTTCGATGTCCTGCGCGACGAGGAGGCCGCCTGACGGCTCAGCCGATCAAAGCTGCCAGCGAGAAGCCGGCGAACAGGATCAGGCCCGCATCGCGGTTGGAGCGAAACAGCTTCAGCGCGCGCGGGCCGTCTTCGCGATCCATGGTGACGACCTGCCAGGCCAGATGCGCGGCGAAGGCAGCGGCGGCAAGATAGCCGGTCGGGCCAATACCGCTTGCCGCTACGGCACCCGTCACCAGCGCGACGCTCAGCGCATAGAAGCCGGCCACGGCGGGCTTCACGTTCTCGCCGAAATATCGCGCGGCGGATTTGATGCCGACGATCTCGTCATCCTCGATATCCTGGATCGCGTAGATCGTATCGAAGCCGATCGTCCATGAAATCGCAGCCGCATAGAGCAGCACAGGCGCGAGCGCGAGCGCGCCGAACTCCGCCGCCCAGCCCATCAGCGCGCCCCAGGCGAAGCACAGCCCGAGCACGAATTGCGGCATCCAGATGAAGCGCTTCATGAACGGATAGAACAACACGATCCCGATCGAGGCGAAGCCGAGGGCGATGGTAAAACCGTTGAACTGGACGAGAACCAGCAATCCCACGAGGCATTGCAGGCCGACGAATATCACGGCGCCGCGCAGGCTCACCCGCCCCGAAGGCAGAGGACGATCCCGGGTGCGCGCGACGCGGGCATCGAGCTCGCGATCGACGATGTCGTTATAGGTCGAACCCGCCCCGCGCATGGCGACGGCGCCGATCAGGAAGAGCACGAGATGCCAGGCGTCCGGATAGGAGGCCCCCGCCGCAGCTGCGGCGAGCGCGGCGGACCACCAGCAGGGGAGCAGGAGCAGCCACCAGCCGATCGGGCGCTCGATCCGCGCGAGCCGCAGATAAGGCCGCAGGAACATCGGCGCGTTGCGATCGACCCAATGCCCCTTCACGGCATCGGGCACACCCTTGTCGGCGAATGGCGAACGAAACACGGTCTACTCCGGAGCGGCGTCGCGCCGGTGCGCGACGCGCGGATAACGAGGGGGACGATTCAGAGCGCACCCTGCGGCATGGGGAAGCGCCCGGTCAGGCCCGGCCCGCCGAACTGGCCCTGCTCCTGCTGCTGACGCGCCTGGTTTTCCAGGCGATTGATCTCGGCCGCTGCCTGACAGGCCTGATCGCGCACCCCGGTTACCTGCTCGTGGTCCTGCGTGAAACCATCGACGAAGCTCTGCGGAATCTGGCACCAGGCCTGATTGTCTTCGACGAATTCCTTGACCTGCTCACCGTTCGCGACGAGCTCGCGGAAAATCGGGCAGGCCTGACGCGGGTCGACATCCTCGGTGCCCAGCGCATTGATGCGCTCGACAAGTCCGGAGCGCGCTTCGAGCATCGGATTGATATCGTTACAAGACATGCCCTGCGCCTGGACCGGCGAGGCTGATTGCGGGCCGATCGTGGCAAAACCCGCCACAAGCCCCGCCGCGATGATGGAGAAAGTGATACGCTTCATGATCGATCGGATCCCGTAATCGCCGGCCCTGTCTCACACCGGCCCGCATCCCATATCAGATGTGACGCTACAGTGCCAATCACGCACGCGCGCATCCTTGCGCCGCCCCTGCGGATTGCCGCCATATCGATCTGGTCTTGCAGCATGAAATTATGGCGGCATTGTCGCAGATATGCGACTGAAGCCGGCGCAGACGGCAGGAGAGAGCTTTGGCCAGTTACGATTTCCGCACGCAGCGCCTGTTCCTCGATACCCCGCTCGCCATAGGCACGCGGATTGCGCTGGACCGCGCCCAGGCCAATTACCTTCTCAACGTGCTGCGCCTCGGCGAGGGCGCGGAAGTGCTCATCTTCAACGGGCGCGACGGCGAATGGCGGGCGCGGATCAGCGTCGAGGGACGCAAGAGCGGCTCGCTGCTCACCCTGCAGCAGACTCGCCCACAGAGCCCTGCCCCGGATCTCGTCTATCTCTTCGCGCCGCTCAAGCATGCCCGGCTCGATTACATGGCGCAGAAGGCGGTGGAGATGGGCGCGGGCCGGCTGCAGCCGGTCCTGACCCGGCGCACCCAGGCCAACCGGGTCAATCTCGATCGCATGCGCGCCAATGCGATCGAGGCGGCGGAGCAATGCGGCATCCTCGCCCTGCCGGACGTCCTGCCCGAGACGCGCCTTGGCGACGCAATCGCGGCTTTGCCGGACGAGACGGTGCTCGTCTTCTGCGACGAGGATGCACCGATCGCCGATCCCGTCGCCGCATTGCAGGCCGCGCCCGCCGGGCCGCTCGCGGTGCTGATCGGGCCGGAGGGTGGTTTCGACCCGCAAGAGCGCGCGCTGCTTCTGGAGCGCGCGAACACCGTGCGCCTCGCGCTGGGCCCGCGTATCCTGCGCGCCGATACCGCCGCCGTCGCGGCCCTGACCCTGGTTCAGGCGGTGCGCGGCGACTGGACCGGATAGCTCCGGATTAGCTCTTTTCGTTCCGCGGGCTATCCCATATTGCGCGAATGGCGAGACAGAAGACATCCCCCTCCCCCAGAGATGATTCCCGCGACGATGCCGCAGCGCAAAAGCCCGCGCGGAAAACGGCTAAAGCGGCCAAATCCCCCGCGAAATCCGGCAAGACCAGCGCGAGCAAGGCTTCCAAACCCGAGCTGAAGCCGCTCGACGCCCATCTGGCGGAGCTGCTCAATCCGGCGCTGAACAAGCCCCATGTCAGCGCCTATGACTTGCCAGACGGCAAGGCGCCCGGCGCGATGGAGGAAGCGCCGCAGGCGGGTTTCGAGGCGGGTGAATCCACCCCCGTCCTCGCCAGCGACGCGGTCTCTGCCACGATGCAGTCTCTCGAAAAGCTCCTTATGGAGGGCAATCCCCTCTTCAGGGACGGCAAGACCTGGGTGCCGCACCGGCCCGAGCGCCCGGAGAAATCCGAGGGCGGCTACCGCTTCACCATGAAGAGCGAATACGAGCCCGCCGGCGACCAGCCGCAGGCGATCAAGGAACTGGTCCAGGGCGTGGGCGAGAACGAGCGCGACCAGGTGCTGCTCGGTGTCACCGGCTCGGGCAAGACCTTCACCATGGCCAAGGTTATCGAGGAAACGCAGCGCCCGGCGCTGATTCTCGCGCCCAATAAAACGCTGGCCGCGCAGCTCTACGGCGAATTCAAGAGCTTCTTCCCCGACAATGCGGTGGAATATTTCGTCTCCTATTACGATTACTACCAGCCCGAGGCCTATGTGCCGCGCTCCGATACCTTCATCGAGAAGGAGAGCTCCATCAACGAGGAGATCGACCGGATGCGCCATTCGGCCACCCGGGCGCTGCTGGAGCGCGACGACGTCATCATCGTTGCCTCGGTCTCTTGCATCTACGGTATCGGCTCGGTCGAGACCTACACGGCCATGTCCTTCTCGCTCAAGGTCGGCGAGCGCATCGACCAGCGCCAGATCATCGCCGATCTTGTGGCGTTGCAATACAAGCGCATCCAGTCGGATTTCCAGCGCGGCTCCTTCCGCGTGCGCGGCGACGTGATCGAGCTCTACCCGGCCCACCTGGAGGACCGTGCCTGGCGCATCGGCCTGTTCGGCGACGAGATCGAGCAGATCGTCGAGTTCGATCCGCTCACCGGGCAGAAGACGGCGGAGCTGGAATTCGTCAAGGTCTACGCCAACAGCCACTACGTCACCCCGCGCCCGACGTTGCAGCAGGCGGTGAAGGGCATCAAGCAGGAGCTGAAATGGCGCGTGCAGGAGCTCACCCGCATGGGCCGGCTGCTGGAGGCGCAAAGGCTGGAGCAGCGCACCACCTTCGATCTGGAGATGATCGAGGCGACCGGCGCCTGCAACGGCATCGAGAACTATTCGCGCTATCTCACCGGCCGCCGCCCCGGCGAGCCGCCGCCGACTTTGTTCGAATACCTGCCCGACAACGCCCTCGTCTTCACGGATGAAAGCCACGTCACCGTGCCGCAGATCGGCGGCATGTATCGCGGCGACTTCCGCCGCAAGGCGACTTTGGCCGAATTCGGCTTCCGTCTGCCGTCGTGCCTCGACAATCGCCCCCTGCGCTTCGAGGAATGGGACGCCATGCGCCCGCAATCGGTGCATGTCTCGGCCACGCCCGGCAAATGGGAGATGGAGCAGACCGGCGGCGTCTTCGCCGAGCAGGTCATCCGCCCCACCGGCCTCGTCGATCCCCCCGTCGATATCCGCCCCGCGCGCTCGCAGGTCGATGATCTGCTGGGCGAGGTGCGCGAGACGGCACAGGCGGGTTACCGCACGCTCGTGACGGTGCTGACCAAGCGCATGGCGGAGGATCTCACGGAATATCTGCACGAGAACAATGTGCGCGTGCGCTACATGCATTCCGACATCGACACGCTGGAGCGCATCGAGATCCTGCGCGACCTGCGGCTCGGCGCTTTCGACGTGCTGGTGGGCATCAACCTGCTGCGCGAGGGGCTCGACATTCCCGAATGCGGCCTCGTCGCCATTCTCGATGCCGACAAGGAAGGTTTCCTGCGTTCGGAAACCTCGCTGATCCAGACCATCGGCCGCGCCGCGCGCAATGTCGACGGGCGCTGTATCCTCTATGCCGACAAGATCACCGGCTCGATGGAACGCGCCATGGCCGAGACCAGCCGCCGCCGCGAGAAGCAGCTCGCCTGGAATGCCGAGCACGGCATCACCCCCGAGAGCGTCAAGCGCAATATCGGCGACATCCTGCAAAGTGTCTACGAGCGCGACCATGTCCGCGTCGATACCGGCCTCGCGAAGGATGCCGAGACCGTCGGCCACAATCTCAAGGCCGTCACCGAGGATCTCGAAAAGCGCATGCGCGAGGCCGCCGCCAACCTCGAATTCGAGGAAGCCGCCCGCCTGCGCGACGAACTCAAGCGCCTCCAGGAAACCGAACTCATGCTCGGCGACGACCCCATGTCCCGCCAGAGCGCCATCGAGCACGGCGCGGGGCGCTATGGTGGCAGTGGCGGATCAGGAAAGGGGCGCGGGAAAGCGCGCGGCGGCGCGACCCGTGCGGCCAAGCCCGGCCTCGACGATATGGGCCCGGGCACGGATCGCGAAAGGCCGCTCGGCGCGGAGGGTTACGTGCGGCCTGCGGGGCGGAGCAGCGAGGGGCAGCCGGGGAAGGCGCCACGGTATAAGGGGCGGCGGGGGCGGTGATGTGGGACGTTAAACCGTCTCAGATTTTTCCAAACCACTCGTGATCAATATTCACGCGCTCGATCATTTCCGTAGAAATGCCAAGGCGATTTTCCTTCAGGAGATCACACAAGCGATCCCCATCAATCAGATCAATGGCTGTCGCCCCGTCTCTCGTTGCTTCTTCAGAGGCTTGAGAGGTGAAATGCCCCGTTGTTATCAAAATCCCCTTATCAGCTCTTCCTTGCATCGCTCCCCGAAAATCGCGGATCTCCTTTGCACCGACACTGCCTTTCCATTTCTTGCACTGAAAATACACTTGGAAAGAGACAAGGTTTACGCGCAAAACGCCAACTCCATCGATTCCGCCATCGCCAGATTTCCCACGCACCTCTACTTTTGTGAAGCCGGCTTCACGAAGAAGACGTTGAGCCAATCTTTCGAAAGCATCAGGGGCAATGGCTCCGAGCCGCTCCAGAAGCACAGACTTCCAGTTTTCTTCTCCCTCGGGTTCGTTTTGAGGTATTTCTGTATCAGTGCGCGGCTCCACAATATCTGTGGCGTCAACTTCCTTCGCACTGAGCTTTTGTTCAA